>JAWXBI010000133.1:0-6633 GCA_034439915.1 Saprospiraceae bacterium
ACCTTTATAACTCATTCTTTCCCCTCACCTCCTGGCCCCACTCCATCATTTTATTTTTAAAAGGTTGCCAGATCCGGTTATTGGTTTTCGGTACATCCAGAAGGACCATTGGGATATTTTTTATGGGGTGGATAAATTTGAGGCAGCTGCAATGCAATGCTAATGAATCCTCCAGGTGTTTACTTCCATAGCGGTGGTCCCCCAGAATCGGACAACCTATAAATGCCAGTTGTGCCCTTATCTGATGCCGGCGGCCGGTAATCAATTCAATGGCGAGCAGCTGATGATCATCAATCATCGAAATGATCTTGTACTTTAAAATGGCTTCCTGGTCATCCGCCGACCGACGTTGGTTGCTGACCGACATCCGGTATTCTTCCCCTTTACGTGTAAAATAATGGGTCAATACCCCTTCCATCGGGATCTTTTTATGTTCCGAAACAGCCAGGTAAAACTTCTTTACCTGTTTGTTCCGTAATATTTCATTAAATCGTTCCTGACCTTTGGAGGTTTTAGCCAGGATCAAAACACCGGTGACTAATTTATCCAGGCGATGGAGGACTCCAATAAATGCTTTTCCTGGCTTTTTTTCCCTTTTTCCAATAAATTCCTGAAGATCACCGATCACCGATTCTTCATCGGGATGTTCAGCCTGGACCGGAATACCTGCAGGTTTAGAGATCGCTATATAGTGGTTATCTTCGTATACTATATGTGGAATCCAGGTCATGATTTGGAGCATAAAGGTAGGCAAATCAGTCTGGCTTTTTCGCCCTGCCCCAATGATACTTTTATGATGGATGCCTGGGTTAACGCTAAAATAGCATCCAACCTGGTACCGGAAGTCCACTTTCTGGACATTCAGCAACTCAACCAGGCTGCCCTGCTTGCCCGGTATGATGTTACAAAAATCAGTGCTGCCGCTTTTCCCTTGGTTGACCAGGAATATGAAATCCTGGATGCTGGTGCTGCGATGGGATTTGGTGCTGGACCCCTGTTAGTATCCCTGCCAACCTTAGAATTATCGAACCTGAGCCTATCCACAATTGCTATCCCGGGGCAACATACTACGGCGCATTATCTTTTTAATCATTTTTATCCGGGTCATGAGAAAAAGGAGTTTATGCTTTTTTCGGAGATAGAGGATGCTATCCTGGAAGGAAAGGTAGATGCGGGGGTCATTATTCACGAAAGCAGGTTTACTTATCCGCTTAAAGGATTGATCAAATTATCGGATCTCGGAGTGTTGTGGGAAAATGCTTACCAGCTGCCTCTGCCCCTGGGTATTTTCGTATGCCGGAAAAAATTTCCGGAAAATATAAAACTGAAAATCAATGAATGCATTAAATCCAGTATCCAATTTGCCTTTGAAAACCCTTTGTCTTCCCGCGATTTTGTGATGCGATATGGCCAGGAAATAGACCCTGGGGTAGCAGAAAAACACATCCAGCTCTATGTTAATTCCTTTAGCTTGTCCATGGGCATGGATGGAAAACAAGCTATTAATTTTCTAATTTTGCAATCGCAAACAAAAACTGAAATAGTTTAAATGGTCAGGGAAGAAGCAATATCTAAAGTACTGGAGCGTGTTTATAAAACAGAAAAGATCAGTCTCTACGATACCTGCTTTGACTTGTTTGAGGGATCAGGACAACACCTGGCAGAAAGCAAGGCTTATGCCGATGAGCTCATCGATGAAAAACTGGCAAAGTACATCGATGAAAAAAAGACCTTACTGGAAATTACCAACTACGGGAAATTCTGGATGTTGAAAGGCGGCTACATTGAATACCTAAAACAATGTGAGAAAAAATTTAAAAACAGAGAAAGCAGTAAGGAAGATGACCTGGAGGATGCCCTGATCGAGGCCAGGCTCAAATTCACGCAATACCGCATCAAAACGTTCTGGATCACCTTTGTTTTATCCATCCTGGGTTTTTTGTTTTCCCTAGTCAGCCTTTGCATCGTATACCTTCGGCTAAAATGATCAATGCAGGACAGCCAGTTTCTTTTTGTAAATAGTGCCACCGGTAACCACCTCTACCAAAAAGATGCCTGGCAACATGGTAGAGACATCCAACTGAAACCGAAGGCCATTTATCCTGTTTTTTAATAACAGTTTTCCATTCAGATCATAAAGTAACAATTCGCCGTCCTTTACAAAATCTCCTGTAGTAATGGTAACAATATGATTGCACGGATTAGGATAAAGTTCGAGACTCTTTGTGGACACTTCATGCTTATAGGATGTACTAAAATCGCTGGCCAAATCAGATTGATACCAGGCCAGCCCCCCTCTTTGATTACCGATCAGTATATCCAACTTCCCATCCTGGTCAAGGTCCGCCACAGCCAGATGGCATTCATCCCCTTCCCGAATACTACCCCAATTTTCCTTGATCAATGGAAATGGATTGCTGTTCGCTGCCGGCGTATCATAAAACAAAATGTTTTTACCACTGGTCCCCACCGCCAGATATAATTTTTTTTGGCTATGGATAAAAAAAGGCGAGGAGTTGCCGGTAGCAAATCCCTGTACCCGGGTATCAATTGCTCCCAGGTTTTCCAATTCGGGAGCTGCTGAAAACTTCGCAGCTCCGGGGCTGCCTGTGTTTTTAAAAAAATTAATATTGCCGTTCCTTTCACCGACAATGAGATCCGGCTTGCCATCCCCGTCCAGGTCTTCAATGGCAGGCACGGAATATTGTCCCACATCGATTTGAAAGTATTCTGGCGAAATCACAGGAAAGGACATGGGCTTATTTAGGCTTCCGGTGTTCTGAGCATAAAACAATCTGCCTAAAACCTCTCCAACCAACAAGTCCAAATCTCCGTCTCCATCCAGATCTCCAAAAGCCGGAGCAAAACTGTTGGTTTCACTATTGTATTTACGGAAATTAAGCCAATTGGTATCGATCAATTGAAAAGCCGGCGATTTGGAAGTTCCGGTATTTTTGAATAAAAACATAGAGGCGCGAGTCAGGCCATTGCGATTAAAATATCCACCGGAGCCAACGACCATATCCAATAAACCATCGCCTGTCACATCGGCTAAGGCAGGATATGTATTTTCACCAAAATCAATAGTCTCGTCAGTAATAAAAGCATTGGAGACGTAGACAAAATTTTTAGCATTCCCCGGATCCTGATCGTACCGCCACAAACAATTATAATTATCTGATCCAAACTGAAAATTGGAGGCCGCAAAAAACTCCCTGACCTTATCATTATTTATGTCGGCCAAAAAAGGACTGACAAAGTAAGGTATGTCCACGGATTTGGAATTCGTGGGGAACCGCAATTCCTGCTCATTCATATAAGCAGCGGACGTATCGCCTGCATTTTTAAGATAAATCAAACTGGGAGAGGAAATATCCCCGACTAACAAATCATAATCTCTGTCCTGGTCCCGGTCATAAGTCAACAAGGTGGAACCGGAATGCCTTGGTTCCAACAAGGGCAATAATCCAGAAGCACATTTATCCTTATTGGTACTGAGTGTGATCAACTCGGAAAATCCATCTTCCAGCAATTTACCGTAACAAAAATCGCCAATGACAAAATCAAAACTGCCTGCAGCTAATTTTTTTTCCGAAGCCAGGTTTTTATACATGATAATCGTGCCGCCGCCAGTTTCAAAGCTGAGAATATCAAGGTCCCCATCACGGTCAATGTCTTCTATGGCAGGATAATCTATATTACTTACATAAACGTTGAGCCTGCTGTTGCCGGAACTATAATACAATATATCTGCCCGGTCTGAAGGAAATTTACGTTTGGTCCATTGGATGGTCTGACTTGTTTTTGAACCGTCATAAACGTCGATACCGGCCAAACCCGGAGAGGTGGAATAAGAGAAAATGTCCATTATCCCATCGAGGTTATGGTCATGAAATACAACCCATTCTTTTAATTTTGGAAATAAGGAGCGCAACTCCGGTTTGTAGACCAATTTGTTTTCCCACATAAAGGGCAACCATACCCCGCCGGCTCGGTCAAAGATGACGACATCGGTTGCCTGGTCGAGATTGAGATCAGCATTCAGTATTTGGGGTGCGTTTAGCCCCCCGGTCCAGGGATACAAGAGGAGTTTATTGTTTAGGTTGACCGGATAAGTTAATGTCGGAAAAGTTTGCCCGGATAGGACGGACACCGCTATTAAATACAGAATACAACGTATAAAAATTTTGAGCGAAAAGGACATGTGCGAAATTAAACGAAATCTGCCTTCAGTACCGGTTTATAATAAGTCCCTTCCCTGACTTTTTAACATTAGAATAACCCATTACGTCCGGATTCCTATCGATGTCATCCGTTGATCAATAGGACTGTACCCTGATCCTGTCGAAAAGCAGGATAGGAAAAGGCCGATACAAATGCATTGCACTAAATTTACTCTATGAATTGGACACGGATCATTTGGTTGATGGGTTTAATGGCAACAGTCGTTTCTTTGGATGGGCAGACGATCTCCGGAGTAGTCGTGGACAATAAAGGAATTCCGCTTCCTTTCGCAACCATCCAGGTAACCCACTCTGATCAGGGAGTAGTTTCCAACCAGGAAGGGTATTATATTTTGAATCTGGATAAAGGTGAATACCGCCTTAGATATCAATATGTAGGGTATAAAAATATCGACACGCTAATCCGCGTTGTTGAACGTAGCAGAACAATAAATATCCGGCTTAATCCGGAAGCGTTAACCTTGCCAACGGTAATCATTGATGGTTCAAATGAAGATCCGGCCTATACCATCATGAGGCGCGCCATCGCCAAAGCTCCTTATCATGCCAATCAAATCGAAACATACCAGGCCAGGGTGTATATTAAAGGAAGTGGCCGGTTACTCAAAACCCCGTTTTTATTCCGAAACCGTATCAAAAAAGAACTGGCCAAGGAGGGCATTGATTCAACCGTTGCATTTACTCAGGAATCCATATCGAGGTTATCCTATAAAAGGCCCGGTCAATACAAAGACACGGTGATTTCCATCAGGGCAACCGGGCAGGATAATAACACCAGTCCAATGAGCTTTGTTTACAGTAGCTTTTATGAACCCAAGGTAGCCGGCTCTGTTTCCCCGCTGGCCCCCAATGCTTTTCAGATTTACACTTTCGAATACCTGGGATACCTGGAAGATCATGGAAAAGTCATCAACAAAATAAAAGTAAAACCCAGGGGACGTGGTGATCAGGTATTTGAGGGAATGATATATATCACCGATCAGCTGTGGAGCCTCCACAGTTTGGATTTAACGACTTCGCTGTGGGGTATACAATTTTCCATCAAACAAATATTTGCTCCGGTTCAGGATGATATCTGGATGCCCATCGATCAGATCTATGACGTGATAGGTGATGTCTTCGGTTTTGGATTTATGTACAAATACCTGGCCCATCTTTCGGAATATAAAATTTCAATCAACCCGGATATCAGTGTTCCGCTCATCGTGCTGGATGACAAAATCGATAAACAGGAAGCTATAAAAGCTAATAAAAAAATAAACCAGGCACCGAACCCTTTAGGTATTTCAGGACTCGATGCCGGCCAGGAATTGAGCGCAAAACAATTGCGCAAAATGATGAAACAATATGAAAAAAATGAACTTGATAGCCTTCCCCGGGCCGATACCATGACGATCAATCTGGTGGAAAGCAATCAGGTGGTGGACTCTATGGCCTACAAAAGAGATTCATTGTACTGGTCAGAAATCCGGCCGGTAGCCCTAACCCAATATGAAATCAAAGGTTATAGCAGGCTGGACAGCATGAGCGTGGAAGCAGAAAAAAAGGAATCCGAAGAAGCCGATGATTCGACCACGGTAAATTTTACGATTGGCGCCGACGGGACTAAAATGAATGTCAATAAAACCAATAAGGGATTCAAATTGCAACACCTTGTTTTCGGATCACGGTATAATCTCGACAAAGATCATTATTTATCAGTAATCCCACTATTGGGATCATTCAATTTTAATACGGTGGATGGTTATCATGCAAGCGTGGGTCTGGAACTGGGTAATAGAAGGAAGAAAAACCAATTGCTGGAATGGAAGATTAGGCCGGAGATTCGGTATGCTGTTTCCAGGGAAGCAATTAATTACAAGATGACGACTACCTTGCAAAAGAAAGCAGTAAAAGGTAAACCCAGGTTACATCCCTGGATCTTCCAATTGGAGGGTGGTAAAATGGTGGATTCCTATAATCCTTATCTACCTGAAAATTCTTACCTCAATTCTATTTATTCGTTGTTATTCAGAAAAAACTACCTCAAATTATTTGAAAAAAAGTATGCCCTGGCTTCGTACGAAAATATATTTTTCAAAAGTATAAGTTTCCAGACTTCCTTGGAATGGGCTGATCGTACCCACCTTGATAATACCACCAGTTTTAGCCTGTTCAACAGGAAAAAATCGTACAGCTCCAATTTCCCCACGACCGATGAAGCATTGAATGTTTCGTTCTCTCCACACCAGGCCCTCGTTTCCCACATTGGGTTTAAATGGATTCCATTTCAACGATATATTGCCAAAAACGGGGCTAAAACCCTGGATAATTCTCATTCACCGGTAATTACCCTGGGTTATAAAAAAGGCTGGAATATAAAAGATCATCAATTTGATCATTTTTTCCT
>JAWXBI010000134.1:0-5659 GCA_034439915.1 Saprospiraceae bacterium
CAGCAACAGCAACAACAACAGTAACAGTAACAGTTATAAATCGTTACTAAAATCTTACCCCAACTTTAGATTAGTTTTCAGCCTCACCCGGTAGCCCGTCAGTAAATCCTCTATCTTTGCATGGAAATTTAATTGATCCGGTATATCTGAGACCTTGATCCGGTAGATTAAACAAGGCCAATCTGATCACCACGATTTAATTAATAAAATACCCATTATGGAAAAAAGAAATTTTTTAAAGAGCATAGGAGCTCTTGGATTGTTTTCAATTGTGAATAAAACTTCCCTGAAGGCTATGTCAGCTGAACCGGCTTTTAATATGGTTGAGCCTCTATTACCGCTTGCTGATCAATATACCCTCCCCCCATTAGAATATAGCTTTGATGCCCTGGAACCGCATATCGATGCTAAAACCATGGAAATACACCACGACCGGCATCACAGTGCGTATGTAGCCAATCTTAATAAAGAAATGAGTACCAATGCGGCTGCCGCAAAACTTACTCTGGAAACAATCTTTGCCAGCATGGCAAAATACGCACCCGCGATTCGCAATAATGGCGGAGGACATTACAATCACAGTTTATTCTGGAAATTATTAAAGGCCAACACTACCATGACAGCAACCGCTCCAGGTGGAGAACTGGCCACTGCCATCAATACCGCATTTAAAGATCTGGCCAACTTCAAAGACCTGATGAATAAAGCCGGAACGGGTCGTTTTGGATCAGGCTGGGCCTGGCTGGTATTAAATGCTTCCGGGAAACTCGCTATCGGATCTACTCCAAATCAGGACAACCCATTGATGAGTGTATCCGATTTTAAAGGATATCCGCTGCTCGGAATTGATGTATGGGAACATGCCTATTACCTGAAATATCAGAACAAACGGGCGGACTACCTTACTGCCATCTGGAATGTGATCAATTGGGATGAGGTTGCGAAACGATATAAAGAGGGCAAGATGATGAAGAAAAAATGAGTTTATTGATCCGACGCATCGGATCGATTGATCCGAGTGACTGGCCTCCACCATTTCCATAATACCTTAAAAAAATAAAATATTAGTTTTGAGGCAGGTATGAAAACGGTAATCGGTATCGACTTTGGAACAGATTCTGTACGCGCCTTAGTAGTCGATGCTTATTCTGGGAAAGAACTGGGAAGTGCAAGTGCTAATTACCCCCGATGGAATCAGGGATTGTATTGCGATCCTGCAAAAAACCAGTGGCGACAGCATCCCCTGGACTATTTAGAAAGTATGACCAGCGCTATACGTACTGCCTTAGATTTCGCGGGAAAGGATGCAAGAGATGCAGTAGTTGGGATCGGAGTCGATACTACCGGTTCAACTCCGGTGGCTGTAGACCAACAGGGCACCCCTTTATCATTATTACCGGAGTTTGAAAAGAACCCTAATGCAATGTTTATTCTGTGGAAAGATCATACCGCTGTCCACGAAGCCGCTGAAATAAACGAACTGTGTCAACGATGGCACACCGATTATACCCAATTTGAAGGGGGCATTTATTCTTCGGAATGGTTTTGGGCTAAAATTTTAAGGATCAGCCGGGAGGATGAGACTGTCAGGCAAGCAGCTTATTCCTGGGTTGAACATTGTGACTGGATCCCATTTGTATTAAGCGGAGGAAATGATATTACCGCCTTAAAAGCAAGCCGCTGCGCTGCCGGACATAAGGCCCTATGGCATCCATCCTGGAATGGATTTCCTCCCAATGAATTTTTTAAAACCCTGGATCCGAAACTGGATGGATTATGTGGGCGTTTATATCGGGAAACCTATACCGCTGACCAGGTGGCCGGACGATTGAGTGTCTCCTGGGCTGAACGCCTTGGACTTCACCCTGAAACCGTTGTAGCCGTCGGCGCTTTCGATGCCCATATGGGTGCCGTGGGAGGTCAAATTGAACCGTATGTTTTGAGCAAGGTGATGGGTACCTCTACTTGTGATATTCTGGTCGCTCCACATGGGAAATCGGAAAAAAAAGTAAAGGGGATCTGCGGGCAGGTAGATGGCAGTGTAATCCCGGGCATGTTGGGCCTGGAAGCAGGTCAATCGGCCTTCGGTGATATCTATGCATGGTTTAAATCGATATTGGCTTATCCGGTTACAAAAATTATTGCATCATCTGCCAGTCTTGATGAGACCACAAAATCCAGACTTATACAAGAGACCCTCGATCAGATGATCATCCGGTTGACAGTGGATGCTGCCTTGTTACCCATTGGATCAGGTGGTGTATTATCGCTGGATTGGATGAACGGACGCAGGACACCCGATGCCAATCAAAATCTCAAGGGTGTCATCAGTGGGCTGCATTTGGGCAGTGATGCCCCGCTCATATTCCGTTCATTAATTGAATCCACTTGTTATGGTGCCCGTCTGATTGTAGATCGTTTTATTTCAGAAGGCATACCGATTAAAGGATTGATCGGACTGGGCGGTGTGGCTAAAAAATCACCGTTTATTATGCAGACCATGGCCGATATCATGAATATGCCCATTAAAATTGCTGCCTCGGAACAAACTTGCGCATTAGGTGCGGCGATGTTTGCTTCCGTAGCTGCGGGGGTACATCCTCATATCTTTTCCGCTATGGATGCTATGGGGGCGGGTTTTGATCGTGAGTATATACCCATACCAGAAAATGCCCGCCTATATGAACCATATTACCAGGCTTATTGCAGGTTATCTTCGCAGATGGAACCATACCTAATGAAACACCTGACTCCTGTCCATGAGTAAATACAAGGAATTAAAAGAACAAGCCTACCTGGCGAATATGCAATTACCTGCATTGGGTTTAGTCGTGTTTACCTTTGGCAATGCTAGTGCCGCAGATCGGGATAAAGGAATTTTTGCAATCAAACCAAGTGGTATTCCATATGCAGACCTCAGTCCGGACCAGATGGTCATTGTGGATTTTGAAGGAGGTGTAGTAGAAGGAAACAAAAGGCCCTCTTCCGATACACCCACCCATGCGGTATTGTATAAATCGTGGCAAGATATTGGCGCAATAGTCCATACCCATAGTACCTATGCTACAGCCTGGGCTCAGGCATTGAAGGATATACCCATCCTGGGCACTACGCATGCGGATCACCTCACTACGGACATTCCCTGTACACCACCGATGAAAGATGAATATATACTTGGTGATTACGAACGTATGACCGGGTATCAGATTATAGATGAATTGAACGCCCGAAACCGCTCACACACCGAAGTGGAAATGATCCTGGTAGGCAGCCATGCCCCCTTCACCTGGGGCAAGGATGTGCATAAAGCCGTATACAACAGCGGCATCTGTGAAGCCATTGCGAAAATGGCTTATCTATCCTTGGCGATCAATCCGGAAATCACCGGATTAAAAACTACCCTGATCAAAAAACATTATGAAAGAAAACATGGTGGTCAGGCTTATTACGGACAATAATGGGCACTATATCTTCAGTTAATTTGAAGGAAATAATAATCACCTCACTGAAATAATCATGATTAAAAATTTATCTGAATTTGAAGTTTGGTTTGTAACAGGCAGTCAACATTTATACGGACCGGAAACGTTGGCCCGGGTAGGCAATCATACGAAAATAATAGTCTATTTTATCAATGAACAGGAATCCATTCCGGTGCAAATAATAATCAAGCCCGTCCTTAAAACCCCGGAAGAAATCCTGATGCTGTTCAAAGAAGCCTCGGCAGCTGATCAATGTATCGGATTAATAGTATGGATGCATACTTTTTCTCCAGCTAAAATGTGGATCAATGGATTAAAAAATTTTAAAAAACCCCTGCTCCATCTCCACACTCAATTTAATGATCATATTCCCTGGGCTGAAATTGATATGGATTTTATGAACCTTAATCAATCCGCCCACGGTGACCGTGAGTTCGGTTTCATTGGAAGCCGCCTTCAATTAAACCGGAAAGTGGTAGTAGGGCATTGGAAAGAATCCACTGTGATTGAAAAACTGAGTAGATGGAGCAGGGTGGCTGCGGCCTGGGCAGAGAGCCAACAGATGAAAATTGCCCGGTTGGGTGATAATATGCGGCAGGTTGCTGTTACAGAAGGCAACAAAGTATCAGCACAAATACAATTTGGCTATCAGGTCAATACCTACGGAGTGGGTGACCTGGTCAATTATATACAGGAGGTAACCGAATCTGAAATTATCCATACCGTACAGGCTTATGAAGATGATTATGTTGTCATGCCTTCTTTATTGCATGGTGAAATTCAGCGACAATCCCTCATCGAAGCCGCTCGTATCGAAGTAGGCTTGCGCCATTTTCTATTTGATGGTGGGTTCACTGCTTTTACGGATACCTTTGAAGATCTTCACGGCCTTTGTCAACTGCCCGGGATTGCTGTTCAACGGCTCATGGCGGAAGGTTATGGTTTTGCAGGTGAAGGAGATTGGAAAACTGCCGCTCTAGTGCGCACCCTCAAAGTCATGGCGCTGGGGTTGCCAGGCGGCAATAGTTTTATGGAAGATTATACCTATCATTTTGATGAAGCCGGCAGCCGGGTTTTAGGCGCCCATATGCTGGAGATCTGCCCTTCCATAGCCGCTCATCGACCTTCCTGTGAGGTACATAAACTGGGAATTGGCGGCAAAGAAGATCCGGTGCGATTGGTGTTTGATGGTGCGGCGGGCCCTGCATTAAATGTTTCTTTAATTGACCTGGGCAACCGTTTTCGATTGCTGGTCAATGAAGTAGAGGCCGTGAGAATCGATCATGCAATGCCTAAGCTGCCAGTGGCCCGGGTGCTTTGGAAGCCCAAGCCCAGCCTCGCTTTATCTGCAGAAGCCTGGATCCTTGCCGGTGGGGCACACCATACCTGTTATAGTCAGAATATTACTGCGTTGGATTTACAGGATTTTGCTGAAATGGCGGATATCGAAATAGTAGTGATTGATGACCGGTTAACAGAGCTGCGTGATTTTAAGCAGCGTTTAAAATTAAATGAGGTTTATTACCACTTGAAGTAAAAAATGGCATCCCTTTGCGAAGAAGTCAAGTTTGATCAACGCTGATGATCAAATCACTTGAATAAGTCTGATCTATTTTTTCGTTTAGCGTCTACCAAAATTTCAGTCCTCCAGGTTTGGAGGTTCAGCCATTAAAAGGGAGTCTACACCACTTGGAAGGCTCCATTATTTGTCAATTCTCATTCTATAAATTAGGGTCTGCTGAATAACCTATAAAAGCCTGTAAATTATGTAGTTAAGTTCATAAATTAGGTATACAAATGCAAGTATAAATGACCATAGCACAAAGAAACCGTGCATCAAAGGTAAAATACCTGAGTCATCATCAATTGGTATAGGAGGTATTTGAAACACCGGTCAGCCAGAAACTGGATGCGACCAATAGGTGGGTGACTTTGGCACAACGTAAACGCCCACTCCAGGATGCCAGCATGAGTCAAAGGAAGTTGCCACCTGCAGGGTGGTGATCTTAAAGGAGAATATTTGGATTTGTCCCGACTCACTGGAGTCGCCGTGGCATTTTACTAGGTTTGGTTAATTAAAATTGACTCCTCTGGAGTCATAGTGCATCACAATTTCTGACTTCAGGAGGATCATACTTCTTTAAAAGCAATGCAGAAGTAACTATATACAATCGATG
>JAWXBI010000135.1:0-2682 GCA_034439915.1 Saprospiraceae bacterium
GCCTGGCCATTGCGGCTCCATTTATAGGAGCCGACCCCGGATTTTACGTCCGTCACTTTTTCGGATTCTCCACCAGCTACCGGTAAAAGATAAAGGTTGTTATTGCCATCACGATTGGACACAAAACTGATCCATTGACCATCGGGACTCCAGGTGGGCTGAATATTGTTTTTATCGCCCCGGGTCAATTGCACGGGTTTGTTTGTAGCCTTCAGATCTACCAGCCAGATCTGATTGATGTATTCACTGCGGTCATCGGTCATCAGGGCTTCGCGCTCGGCATAGAGGAGTTTGGTACCGTCGGGAGAAACTACAGTGCCAGCGATGTTTTTTAATTTCAGGCATTGCTCGGGAGACCAGTTGGACTGGGCGGTCGGGGATCGGGCGGCAATTGAAAAAAGAAACAAACAAAAGACAAAGTTTTTCATGGCGGGTAGAATATGGGTTTGAAGTTAAGGAGATAGTTGATAAGTTGTAAGGTTGAAACAGCACAATCGACCTATAATGGTGATGTGTAGATTGAAAGTATTTATGCACGAAAGTACCGAAAACGGTACTTTTATCCTGTGAACGCCAGTGAGTTAATATCCAAAAATGAAGAAAATCGGTTGGTATGAAGTCAGGCAACAGGGCAGTCACCGGATTTTTAAACATCCGCAAAACCCTTTGCATATTTCGGTACCAGACCACGGCAAGTATGATTTAGCTCCGGGTATCTTAAACAAGTTGCTTAAAAAATCAGGAATAAAATGAAAATTGAGGTAATCATCGAAAAAAACAAAACTGGCATTTCAGGTAGCATTGACAGGAAGGGTGACTTTTTCCCGGTTACTGTCGGTAAAAACCTGAATGAGGTTCTCCAAAACCTAAAAGCGTTAATTGCCGGTTATCAAAAAAACGAAGGCAAAAACGATAAAGCCTGGAAAAAAATAGATATACCTAAAATTGAATGGGATATCCGATACGATATACAAGCGTTTTTCCAACAACATGATTATCTTAATATTTCAGCTATTGCCCGCCGGGCGGGTATCAATGAAAATTTATTGCGACATTATGCTGCTGGTATTAAAAATCCATCTGCCATCCAAACCCAAAAAATAGAAGATGCCATTCACCTGTTGGCAGATGAATTAAAGGCTGTCGGTTTATTTGCCGCCTAAGGAAACGGAGAGTTGAAGGATAGCTGATTGAAGGAGGTTTTGTAAAATTATTTTTCCATCAAAAATTTTATACACCACGCCATGTTGGGTTGGGTACGATGACGATGGTTTGATGTGGAATTGAGTGGGGGTTTGTGTCCATTCTACTTTGGATTTACTACCCAGCAATTCTATTGTTTTAATTTTGCTACTTTGCCCGTACCCAGGTTATTTATGATCAAAGGGTTTACCAGTGTATCTAAAGCAATTGCATACAGGTAATCTCCCTTGGTTGTAAACCGGACATCATCCGCCACGATGGATTTGTCTTTATTATCACTGAATGAACCACCGGCAACCTGAGTGGGGCCTTCACCATAAACTTTCCAGGGCCGGATACCGTAAATCGCTTCCCCATTGACCGATAGCCACGATCCTACTCCCAGTAAAGTCTTCTGCTCTTCGTCCGGGATCGTCCCATCCGGTCTGGGGCCGATATTCAATAAGAGATGTCCATTTTTACTAACAATATCGATCAGGTTATTTACCAGATATTTTACTGATTTGAAACTGTCATTCTCTATATAACGCCAGGATTTATACCCTACCGCATCATCAGTTTGCCAGGCCGGCATACGGAGAGCGGTGAGTTTTCCCCTTTCTATATCCAATACGGCGGAATTTCCGGAAAAGGATTCGTTTTTATAATTGATTACAACCCCTTTATTCCATTCCAGGCCTTTGTTGTAATAATACGATGCAAAACTTTTGCGATAAGGCTCGAGGGCAGGTTGTTCGATCCACCAGTCAAACCAGAAGAGCTGAGGATGATAATTATTGACCAATTCAATGTTGCGCATCAACCAGTCATTCATAAATTCCGGGGTCATGGTCTCATTCTGTTCCCTGGCGGGGCCATAAAAATCATTGTACTGCCCGCTCATCACATCAGAATTAAATTTCCGGCCATCATTAAAAAACCACCAATGTTCAATCCGGTGAGAAGATAAACCAAACACCAAACCTGCTTTGCGTGTAGCAGTAGCAAGTTCTCCGATAATATCTCTTTTAGGGCCCATCTCGGCTGCATTCCATTTGGTCAAAGCGGATTTATACATGGCAAATCCATCGTGATGTTCAGCCACAGGCACTACATATTTAAAACCCGATTTTTTAAATAAATCTACCCAGGCATTGGCATCAAATTTTTCCGCTTTAAACAGGGGTATAAAATCTTTATATCCAAATTGATCGTGGGTGCCATACTTCTCTACATGATGTTTATATTCTTTGGAATCCTTTCGATACATATTCCGGGGATACCACTCATTCCCAAATGCCGGGACAGAATATACTCCCCAGTGAATGAATACGCCAAACTTGGCATCCTGCACCCAGTCGGCCACCGGATAATTTTTGAGGGATTCTCAGGTGGGTTGATAGGTTGAGGTTGAGGTTGAGGTTGAGAGAAGAGGGCGCCACAATAGAGAATCATGGTGGCCAACAGGTATTTTTTCATAAAACCAGAATTGAGCAATAA
>JAWXBI010000136.1:0-3980 GCA_034439915.1 Saprospiraceae bacterium
AAAGAAGTTCTCGTAGATAAGATAGATTGTACCAGAGCTAACAGAGCTATGCTCAAGGAGCTACAAATCCAGCTCATTGCCAAGCCACTCGGAAGACCTACGGCAGTGCCCAATCACATAAGTCCAGGAGCAAGAAATGCAATCGAAGGTAAATTTGGACAAGCCAAAACAGCACACGGAATGAACCGAATAAAGGCACGACTCAAGCATACCAGCGAATCTTGGATTGCCACCATTATTATGGTACGGAACCTGGCTAAATTAGCGGGGAGGTACCCTGTTTTCTATATCGAACTATTTGGGATTTGTTTACAACCAGAATCCCATTGGATAGCTATCCTGTTTGTTCAATGATCTTATTAACCACAAAAAAAACAATACCCCGGTTTTGCTGACTTATTAAGCAGGCCCTAAATAGTCCCTAGTTAAGAGGAAATAAATGCCTTCCAAATAGTTTCAAAATCTGGAAGTAACTCCACGGGTATTTCTAAGCCAGTCAATCAATTGTCGAATGGCAATCGAACGGTGACTGATCCTGTTTTTAACGGCGAGCGGCAATTCCCCAAAACTTTGTTTATACCCATCGGGTAAAAATATCGGATCATAACCAAACCCATCCAGACCCTGTGGTTCAAATAATATGGTTCCGTGAATAGTACCGGTAAAAACCTGATAGCCGGCTCCGTCGAAGAATGCGATGACCGCTATAAAATGTGCCTTCCGGTCAGCAACACCTTCAAGTTCGCGAAGTACTTTTTCAATATTCGCATTGACGTTTTTTTGGTCTCCTGCATACCGCGCACTCCATACCCCTGGCCTGCCATCCAATGAATCAATTACTAATCCGGCATCTTCTGCAAAACAGGGCAGGTTGAAAATTTTATATCCCTGATTAGCCTTGCATTTTGCATTGGCTTCAAAGGTATCAAAAGGCTCTTCTAATGCTCCGGTGAATCCAACATCATGGAGCGATACAATCTGGTATACATCACGTAAGGTCGATTGGACTTCTATTATTTTATTATTATTCTGACTGGCAAAAAGTAGGGTAGGCAACATCGTTTAAAGTTGGCTTGGATCTGAATGAATAAAATGTCGGTATATACGCTTTACTCAGAGCACGAGGTTAATCATCTTCCCGGGTACCACCACCACCTTTTTCGGTACACTTCCATCGAGCCATTTTTGGACAAAATCCAGATTTAAGGTCAGGGCCTCCAGTGCAGGTACATCAGCATCCGCAGGGTAATCAGCGGTTCCCCTTTTTTTACCGTTAATACAAATCGGATAGGTGATGATGCGCTCGATCAGGTATTGATTATCCACCACCGGAAAGCCAGCTAAATGGATAGATTGGTGATTTCCCATCATGTGCCACAATTCTTCTGTTAGAAAAGGAGCAAAAGGGGCTAATAAACGTAGAAGGGGTTCTAAAATTTCTTTTTTATTGCAGGACAGGCCTTTCAGTTCATTGGAGGTAATCATAAATTGAGAAACACAGGTATTGAATGAGAACCGCTCCAAGTCTTCAGTAACCCGCTTGATGCATTTGTGTAATATTTTTAATTCTTCCGCGGAAGCCTGCTCCGCGGAACAATGTATACCGCTGTCTTGCACAAAAAGGGACCAGAACCGGCGTACAAATTTTCCCACCCCGTCAATACTCCGGGTATCCCAGGGTTTAGATTGTTCGAGTGGGCCAAGGAACATTTCAAATAATCGGAAACAATCTGCACCGTATTCAGCTACCACGGCATCCGGATTAATCACATTGTATAGTGATTTAGACATTTTAGCCAATTCGCTATGGGTATAAAATTTGCTGTCAGCAGGTAATTCCTTCGAAGTAAAATCCCCTTGTTCGGTCCTGAATAAAGCCTCGCGATAGTCAGGCATAAAATCTAAAAATTGACTAATCCCGGACTTATCCAGATAAGGCATGGTGCTTCCGTAGTCCTTTATATATTCTATCGGTACGTGTAGGGTGATAAACTCGGAGTCTTCTTGCTTCAATGGTTTTGACACAAAAATGTAGCTGCCATTTTCTTTTTCTTTTTGAAGGAAAACCGATTCGGAAATCCCCTGAATCTTACCCTGGTTTAATAATCTTTTATAGGGCTCCGGGGTAAAGGTATAACCCAGGTCGTATAAAAACTTATGCCAAAACCTGGAATACAATAAATGTCCGACCGCATGCTCCGTGCCACCTACATAAAGGTCGACATCTTTCCAATATTCAATAGCAGAAGGACTAGCTAATTCACGTTCATTACCTGGATCCATATACCGCAGAAAATACCAGGATGAACCTGCAAATCCGGGCATAGTATCTGTTTCGCGGGTAAACCCGTTGGAAAGGTTGACCCAGGAAGATAGTTTTGATAATGGGGCTTTCCCGTTGGCGCTGGGTTTAAAATCGTCTAATTCAGGTAATATCAACGGAAGTTCTTCCAATGGAAGGGTTTGTGGAACACCATCCAGGTTATACACAATAGGGAAGGGTTCACCCCAATATCGTTGTCGCGAATAATTGGCATCCCGCATTTTAAAATTGATTTGTTTTTTACCCAACCCCATGGCTTCAATTTTTCCGGAAATCAATTCAATAGCCTCCGGCACCTCAAGCCCGTTTAAAAACTCGGAATTGATCATTCTTCCTAATTTATCTTCAATAGTAGCACCGGGGTACATCGATTTGTCGATAATATCGATAATCGGTAAATCAAATTTTTTCGCAAAAGCCATATCCCTGGCATCATCCGCCGGCACCGCCATGATAGCACCGGTTCCATAGTCCTTTAGTACATATTCAGCAATCCATACCGGGATTTTTTTTCCATTAAACGGGTTGATGGCAAAAGCACCTGTAAATGCACCAGTCACTTCTTTTGCTTCACTCATCCGGTCGCGTTCTGACCGGGTATTTACAAACTGAAGATAGGTGCTGATAGATGCCTGTTGAGCCGGGGTGGTAATTTTACTGACCAGTTCATGTTCTGGTGCCAATACCATAAAGCTGGCGCCAAAAATCGTATCCGCCCGGGTAGTATAGATTTCAAGTTTTTTCCCGAAACCATGCAATTCAAAAAATAATTGAGCCCCGGTCGATCTGCCAATCCAGTTGCTTTGCATGATCTTCATCGATTCACTGAAATCTACCGTATTCAGATCATTTAATAGTCGTTCGGCATAGGCTGTAATCCGCAAAAACCATTGAGTCATTGGTTTGCGTTCAACAGGATGCCCCCCTCGTTCTGAAACACCGTCCTTGATTTCATCGTTGGCCAAAACCGTTCCGAGGGCTTCACACCAATTTACAAAAGCCTCTTTGCGATAGGCCAGACGGTAATTCATCAGGATATCCGACTTGGATTTTTCTGAAAAATTTTGCCATGCTGAGGCAGTAAATGGTGGACCGGGAGAGTGGGCTGCGTTGATCCCCGCGTTGCCCTGGGTGTCAAATATCCTGATCAGTTCATCGATTGGACGAGCCTGAGACCGATCCTGATCATACCAATGATGAAAAAGCTGAATGAATATCCATTGGGTCCATTTGTAAAAAGACGGATCACTGGTACTGACCTGTCTGGACCAATCAAAACTGAAACCTAAATTATCCAATTGTTCCCGGTATCGGTTAATATTCCGCGCGGTCGATAAAGAAGGATGTATCCCGGTTTGAATAGCATACTGTTCCGCAGGCAATCCAAAAGAATCGAACCCCATCGGGTGCAATACTTCAAAGCCCTGCATCCTTTTGTATCGGGAAAAAATATCTGAAGCTATATAACCCAATGGATGGCCGACATGCAATCCCGATCCGGATGGGTACGGAAACATATCCAACACATAATATTTTTGCTTACTACTGTTATTGGAGACTTTATAAATCTGGTTCTGCTCCCAAAATAATCGCCATTTTGACTCTACCTCCGATGATTTAAATTCCATAAGGGGACAAAAATACAAAAGGTATGAGG
>JAWXBI010000137.1:0-16923 GCA_034439915.1 Saprospiraceae bacterium
GAATCCGGATTTTTTAATGCGAGTAAAAAGATGGTAATAGTAGATTAGAATTCATGAACAGAAGCGAAGACGCAGTCGTAATTCGTAATTGATAATTCGGAATTGATTCAGGTAATCCGTAATTCGTAATTCGTAATTGATAATTGATAATTCGTAATTCGTAATTGATTCAGGTTATCCGTAATTCGTAATTGATAATTCGTAATTGATTCAGGTTATCAAAAAGACCTGGTTCCCCTACCCTTTTTTGATGGGTAAACGGATAAGACTGGGATATTGGGAATTATGATAAATTTTGGTGGTTGCTACAACCCCGGAGGCTTCATCATAATTGTTTCCACCGGTATTGAGATTGCGATCAAACCTCGGGAAATTACTCGATGATATTTCAATCCGGATGCGGTGGCCGGGTGCAAAATAATTAGAAGTAGCCAGTGGCGTCAATTCTATTTTATACACGTTGTCCTTTTCCATCCAAACTTCCTTGTCATACCCTTCCCGGTAACGCAATCGTTGAATAGTTTCGTCCAGATTATATGCCCGGCCATCGGGGTATACATCGAGTATTTTGAGCGTAATATCCGTATCCTTAGCATCTGAGGAAACAAATAAAACCGATTCAATAAAACCGGTAACCTCCAGCCCCGATTTTAATACTTCGGAGGTATACACCAGTATATCGTTACGGCTCTCCATCTGCCGTTGATCAAATGCCCCACCTGTGATTGCATTACCGGTACAGCATACATTACCCCCATAAGAAGGAACAGGAAAAGCAGGATCATAAACAAAAACATCCGGTGCCATGGGCCGGACAGGAATTTGAGTCACCAATTTACCATCTCCAAAAACACTATTGGCTTTACCCTCACTGGATAAATAGTATGATGTCAACTGCGAACTAGCCGGAGGCCAGGTATCAGCAGACTGCCATTGATTGCTCCCCATCGTAAAATATTGCACTTTGGGCATTCTGCTCAAGGTTTTTTGTGTTTCCCCTTTGAGCCAATAGTCAAACCAATGAAAGGTTAAACTATCATAATCCAGTCTTGCATTGCCTACGGAGCGTTCCCCTACCATAGTATTTTCTGTGGCCCTGTTGTAAGCACAGTGAAGCGTGGGTGCTATCACCAGGTATTGATTATCGGCGACCCCGGACTTTTTGGCATTTTGTTTAATAAAATTATACATTTCAAGATTTGGGCTGATAGAGACATCATACCACGAGGCAAACCAAAACCCGGGTTTTTCATAAGGCATATGGTCATGAAATAAACCACCCTGGTACCAGGCTGAATCATTTGGTTTGCGCACGATCAATTGGTCGAATACACTATGTGATCCGTGGACTTGTTTAATGATATCCTTAACAGGCAGGTGTCTCAGTGCTTTACTCCAATCCACTTTAGGATATTCCGGAGATAGATCGTAATAGCGCTGCAATCTTTGTAAATCGCTCTGGCTGAGATTTTTAGGCAAGGTTGGCCGGAAAATATCATGCTGAGTGTCATACAGCCAGGCGGTAAAAAGCATCTGGTGGGCACCACCGCGATACCAATTGCCTTGTTCGTAATATTTCCCTATTCTACCAACCCCTGCACCGAAACTTTGAGTGATGGTAGCGGCCAAAGCGGGGTGATCCAGAGAAGCCACAGCCATCTGCCACTCTGCGGTGGATGAACATCCGGTCAGGCCTATTTTGCCATTACACCAGGGTTGAGCGGCCAACCAGGTAAATGCATCATTTCCATCTGACGTTGGAGTGCCCAGGATATCCCAATTGCCTTCCGAAAAATACCTGCCCCTTTCGTTTTGGACAACAAAAGCATATCCCCTTTTGACCGCTTGATAAGCTTCCGAGTATGCATTTAATCTGTGTTCTCCATCTTCCCAACTATTAAAATTATAGGGTGTTTTTGAAAATATCACCGGCACTCTTTGATTACCTTTTGGACGGTATATATCGGTTGCCAGGCGAATTCCATCCCTCATGGGCATCATTACCTTTTGATCGATGATACCGATTTCCTGTAATCGCCGATAAATTTCTTCAGCAGATTGTCCCCAAATCGGCAGGCTGGCTGTAATTATAAGCCCCCAAATCCATAATAGTCTTTTCATTTTCCCGGATATTAATAGCCTGAAATTACTCCGATTTGGACAATTCTGATTGCCGGAAATAAGCCTACTTCTCTATACCAGAATTCAGATACAAGCAACTTGTAGAGTTTACCAACTAACTTTACGCATTGCTCCTGGTGCAGCTCTTGCAAAGTATCCACCCCGTAAAGTAGCTAAAAAAATTTCTCAAGCCACTGAGGCCTGTACGTAGGCAGCTCTGAATATTAGTTCACAAATTTCGGCTAGAAAACGTAATAAACCCTTCTATCCCGTAGGGATTTACTATAGGTAAAAACAAGTAAGGGTAAATACGGCGTGCTGCAGGTACGCCTTGTCATACATAAGGTTTTTTGTAAGGTTTATTGAAATACCATATCCGATTAAAATGCATGTATTGAAAATCTATTTACGACTTCATAAGTTGCTGGATGCTGTACCTACGGCAAGCTGCGTATAGGATATCCGGGGCATTTTTTTACCAAAATGAGGTGCCTACGCCCAGGAACCAATGTTAATCAGGAGTTGCCCATTTTTTAATGTGCCTGTGGAGTAGTTCTAAATCAATAGAACAAATGCAAATAAATAGTAATGAATTATTACCTCATCTACAAACCAATACGACTAGTTAGATGGAATTTGAGCGGTTTAAGAGATAAGCGGTATGAGTTAATAAAAAATTGCGGAGCAGTACCGTTTGATCAATAAATTACATTTTGCGCTGCCGTCGCATCCGCATCATGGAAGGATCGCCACCCATCAGGTGTTTCTGTTGACCTCGTTGTTGCATGGCTTTTTCAAATTGTTTGATCTGCTCTTTGATCATGGGTTCGGTGACCTTATACTCTTTGATCTCCTTCATATAAACCTGGGCCTGGTTCCATTTATTTTTAACCGCACTGAAATTCGCCAATTGTAAGGCAACCATCGCTTTTTCATTCCCAGTAGGAAGCCCGATTTCTTTAGATTTTAACAAAAAATGTTCAGCCTTGTCATAATCTTTTCTTTGCGCAGCAATAGATCCCTGGATCATATAAAAATAAGCCCGGTTGGGACGATACAGCCACTGCGGAAAAAAAGTGAGACCCAATCTTTTTTCACTTCCGTTAAAATCCATTTTCTCCATCAGCTGGGCTGCCGACTGAACTGTGCCCAGCAATATATAACTGGTCAAAATTAACAGGCCTGCCAGGATAAAAGGAAAAGCCCACCAAAAACCAAAAGCAAAAGCAAGGGCGATGCCACCGAACAAACAAAAAACGATGGAAACAAACTTGAGGTAAATATTAAAAGTAAACATGCGATTTGAGTCAGGATCGCAAAATTAGCCAAAAATTAGATCTTTAATTGATGTTTATTGGAAAGCAATATCCAGTTGGTCTTTACCTCCAAAATCACGGAAGATGGAAAAACCTTGGAGTACACCTGGTCAAAATACTCCATACTTGCCATGATTTGATCCGGTTCCATGGCTATCCGGTTATATAACATGATTCCCGAATCAGTCAACGATTGGGACAATTTTCTCGCAAACGCCAAGGTCTGAAATTGAGATGGAATATCGTCATCAATAAATATATCGAAGAGGATAAGGTCGAATTTCCTTTTATTCTGGACTATAAAGCTATACGCATCGGCGCATACATATTCGATCGGGGACTTGAATTTAGAGGAACAATATTTATTGACCAGATACAATACATGTTCATCGATCTCAACGGCAGTAATTCTTAAAGGCCGTTTCGACTTTTTTTCTACAATTTGAATCACTGATCCCAAACCCAGTCCAAGAATAAGCACCGTCTCAGGCTTAAAGTTGGTCCAGTTTAACTTATTGATGGCTGACTTAAAATTCCGGTACAGATCCTCCCAACTGTAAATTACATGATCCGTGTACAACTGCAGGCGACCTTTGATCAGACTGACATGTAATTGTTTGTTTATTTTACTGGATACGCTTTCGAGATGGATTTCTGATATATAGCTTTTACCCTTATACAACCAGTTATCCTTTTTCATTCTGTGCCAATGTTCTTATCTAAAAAAACCGACCAACAGAATGCCCAGGATGCCTATTAACATAAAACAAACCCCTAACAGGCTTAATATTCCGAAGGCCTGAAAATAATTTTTTAAATTATTGAAAGCAGAAGTCAGGTGTTCGGGTGAATTGGTTGACAGCCCGTATTTAATTTCATTACCAAAGCGGTATATCCACCAACTGATTAAAAAGTAAATGGCTCCTATCACCAGGTATAATAAACCAGCAAACGCTCCGACTCCGCCCATGCCTTCAGGCATTTCCTCACCCCCTTTACTGGCCATAAAATCAGAAAAGAGGGAGCCTCCAAGGATCATAAACAAGGCCATAATCACAATAAAAGCGGTGAAGACAAATCCCAGGATACCCAATACTCTGGCCCAGGTACCGGCATTGGTTAAATGGTTTTTGCTTTCCGGCGTTAGCAATTCAGCACTGTTTTCCTGATTCATAAGTCAACGATAAGGTTATCTACCCAAGATAGTTAATTCCTTGTCAAATATTCCTTTTCTTCAATTCCCGAACAGCATAATCTGCAGCCCGTGCGGAGTAAGCCATATACGTCAGGGACGGGTTTTGGGTGGATGTTGAGGTCATGCAGGCTCCGTCCGTAACAAATACATTTTTACATGCATGCATTTGGTTCCATTTATTGAGCATGGAAGTCTTTGGATCATGGCCCATACGTACTCCCCCCATTTCATGAATATCCAGGCCGGCTGCTTGTTTGCTGTCGCTGGTCCGTATATTGGTAAACCCGGCTTTGGTATACATCTCGGTAAATTGTTCAAAAAAGTCTTTAATCATTTTTTCATCATTGTCATCATAACCCACGTTGACATGCATTTGGGGGATCCCCCACGCGTCTTTTTTATCCTTATCCAGCGAAACATAATTGGACTCCTTGGGAATAGTTTCACCCATAATGCCTGAGCCTACCCTCCAGATACTCAATTTTGCTTTAGACAAATTGGTTTTTAACTCTTCTCCGAGCCCTTCATTGCTCCTGATTTCACCCCGGTTGGCACTGAACCCGGAAGCATACCCCCTTAAAAATTCAGTTTCCTGCCTGTGGACATTTCTAAACCTTGGGATATAGCCTGAGCTGGGTTTACGTCCTTCTGTGGTAGTTTCCAGGTGCCCGTCGTATTCTGCATTGATGCGGGCACGGTAGTTATGGAATGCAACATATTTTCCCAATACCCCGCTATCATTACCCAATCCGGTTGGGAATCGGTTCGAGGTAGAATTTAACAATATAAGGTTGGTATTGAGGGCTGCTGCGTTGACAAAAATAATTTTGGCAAAAAATTCCATTACTTCTTTGGTATTTGCATCCACAACCCGGACACCAGTCGCCTTGCCTAAGGATTCATCATAAATAATGGATTGGACAACGGAATCCGGTCTTAAGGTCAGTTTTCCCGATTTTAAAGCCCATGGAATAGTGGACGAGTTGCTGCTGAAATAACCTCCATAAGGACAACCTCGTTCACATATAGTTCGGTTGACACATTTGCCTCGCCCTTGTTTATAATGGATTGGCTGAGGTTGGGAGAGATGGGCAGTGCGGCCGCTGATCACATAGCGGTCGGGGAAATGTTTAGTCATCTGTTCTTTGAAATATTTTTCCACGCACGATAATTCATAAGCGGGTAAAAATTCACCATCCGGCAAGGTGTCTAATCCATCTTTATTACCCGTAATGCCCGCAAATTTTTCCACATGGCTATACCAGGGAGCTATGTCGGCATACCGTATAGGCCAATCTACAGCGTAGCCATCCCGCGCCGGGCCGACATAATCAAAATCACTCCAGCGTTGGGTCATCCGGGCCCACATCAGGGATTTTCCACCAACCTGATATCCCCTTATCCAGTCAAACGGTTTATCCTGAATGTAAGGGTGCTCATCATCTTTTACAAAAAAATGGGTAGTCCCTTCATAAAAAGCATAACATTTCGAAATGACCGGATTTGCTTTACGGACTTCCAGCGGCAGTTGATTGCGGTGTTCAAATTCCCAGGGTTGGGTCATGGCGGTGGGGTAATCAACGATGTGTTTGACATCCCTTCCCCTCTCCAACATCAGGGTTTTTAGACCTCTGTCAGTTAATTCCTTCGCCGACCAGCCACCACTGATACCCGAGCCAATGACGATAGCGTCATAAGTAACACGTTTGATTGAATCTATATTGAGATTTGACATATTTTAAGAATCTAAAAAGTACTGAAAATAGTTAAGCTTTAACCGGAACACAGCCATAATACCGGTTAGGCGCAAATTCAAATTTAGTAATGTTGGTCATTACATATTCTGACCGCATATAACCATCGATCGTTAATCGTTTGATCATAGCGATAAAATTTTTTTGATCCGGATACTCCGATAAGCTCATTTTTTTTAAAACAGCCAGTCGCTGATCCGGACTGAGCTTGGTAAAAGAGTCACCGAAATCGCCTATCGATACCGCATCGGTAAGCACCAAACCCATACGGATAGTTGCCTGGGCAGGCACGTCATAACAGTCGACAATTATCTTTTGAATAAGGTGGTGGACTCCCAATTCTAAGGCTCCGGGAGTATCCGTTTTGGGTATTATGGTATCAGTAATCGCTGCTAAAAGCGTTTCATCTTCCAACGATAAGTACCTGAAATGTCTTAACGAAGAAGGGCTCCATGAATGTGCCCAGGCAGGCATACTGACCATACCTGCTACACCCAAGGCTATTTTTGATAGTGCTGACCTGCGTTTGATCATTAGATAAGAATTTTAAAAATTAAAATTACTTATATATTTTAATACCTATTCCGTAAAGATTACTACTGAATTATCCAGATTTAAAAGAATGACACGGACGTTAACACAGATTATTTCTTAAAATCATCACATGGATTTTAAATACTTCAAACTTTCGGGTACCTGGGTCCAGGATTTATTGTTTTCGTCCTCTATGTAAAAGTGTTCAATGGAAGATTTTTTGGCTGCTTTAAAGACCTTGATTAAATCAATCTGACCTGTTCCCAACGTTACGTCATTATCCGTCGGCGTGTGTCCGGTAAGATCCCCTACAATACCTGATTTTAAATCCTTAATATGCATCAGTTTAAACCGTTTGGGATATTTCCGAATCAGTTTGGCAGGATCCTGGCCGGGATGATGAACCCATAAAATATCAATTTCAAATGATACGTAGGCGGGATTGGTTTCCTGTACCAAAACATCGAATAAGGTTCCCTTGCCATAAGGCTGGAATTCATAACCATGATTGTGATAACAGAAATGCAATCCATATGAATTCAGGTCTTTTCCGATTTCATTAAAAATCATGGTGGTTTTTTTTGCAAATTCCAGGTCCCAGGGTTTATCATGAGGCACCCAGGCCAGGCGAACATAAGCAGCTCCTAAAATTTTGGCATTTTCAATCACCATCGGTCTTTTATTCATTAAGTCATCGTAGGATACGCCATAGCTGGTACAACGGATACCCCTGCGATCGATCATCACTTTCAAATCATGGGCATTCTGTCCAAACAAATTGGAGAATTCAATATTGTCTATCCCAAGTGATTTAATGTAATCCAGGGTCCCGGGGATGTCTTTACCAAATTGTTCTCGAAAGGTATACGAAACAATACCTGGTTTGGGTTTGAGATATCGGTTAAACTGCTGGGTCCATCCTATACCCTGCCCCAATAAACCGAGTGTTATCAGGCACCACCATTTTTTCATAATAAATCTTTTTTATAAGCGTTTTATTTGGCCACGGGTACCAATTTAAAGATATAACCCGGTTCTTCCACCCCTACATACACAAAGCCATCAGGCCCCATTTCAACAAATCGCAACCGGCCGATATTCTTCAGCAGGTTTTCCTGCTCATCCGCACTGCGTCCATTCAAATGAACCCTGTTGAGATACCTGAAACGTAGCGAGCCCATCAGGATATCTCCTTTCCAGCCCCGATATTTGTCTCCGCGGACAAAAGTCATCCCACTGGGCCCGATAGAAGGAACCCAACGAACAAGAGGTTGTTCCATTCCCTCCTTTTGGGTCAAAGGAGTCAATATAGTCCCGTCGTAATTGATCCCATAACTGATCACAGGCCATCCATAATTCTTGCCTTTTTCAGGTACGTTGAGTTCATCACCGCCTCTTGGACCATGTTCATGGGTCCATATCGTATTCGTTTCGCGCTGTAATGCCATCCCTTGGGGGTTTCGGTGACCATAGGACCAGATCGATTTTCTCGCCCCGGGTGTATTGAAAAATGGATTGTCTGTCGGTATACTTCCATCCGCATTGACCCGGTGCACTTTTCCCAGGTCATTATCCAGTTTTTGAGGCAGGCTATCTGCATGTTGTCCCCGGTCACCCACAGTGATAAACAGGTAGCCCGTAGTATCAAATTCAAGTCGGCTGCCATAATGGTGCCTGGTTTTTTCATAGGGTTGAGCAATGAATATGTCCTTTTGCTCTGTAAGCCGGTCACCCATCCATTTTGCCCTCATTATGCCGGTGGTCGACCATTTTTCACCTGCTGAATCCTTAAACTTAGAATAGGACAGATAAATATATTTGTTGGAAGCGAATTGCGGATGAAGCTCCAGATCCAGCAATCCTCCCTGACCTTCAGCCAATACAGACGGTGCACCTTTTACCAGGGATTGCACACCTTTTGCATTGAGGTACAAATTGCCGTTGCGATCCGAATAAATATAATCGCCATTGGGCAAAAATGCCATACCCCATGGGTTTTCCAGCCCTTTTGCAATAGTATCGAGCTTTACCGTTTCTGAAGCATGAGCAAATACATTGGAAATGACACTGTCTTTAAAATCAAATTGTTTTCGATTCTCAATAGCCTTTAACAAATAATCTGCAAGATCGGCCACTTCCTGATCATTAAATGCGGAATCCCATACCGGCATACCCAGATTTGGAAACCCATTGTTGATGTTCATGATGATTGAATCCCGCGTAGTCCCGTGTTTCCAGCGACGGTCTACAAAAACATCCCCGTTATCTCCATGACAGGTGGAACAGAATTTTTTAAAGTTTGCTTCCGCGCTAGCCATTCGCGCAGTCTCATCCATCACCGGAGTGATTTCTTTGTTTTTACAGGCAAGACAGAAAACGGAAAAAATAAAAAAGAAGAGGTAACGATTCATAAATGAGGTTGATTGTAAGTTATTCGAAAGAAGTTATATTAACTCAAGGGTGACAATACTTTTAGGTGGTAAGGCGACGGTAAGCAGGGATCCTGATTTTTTAGCACCGGTAAATGGTTTAATTCCAATTTTAGTTTTATTATCAAAATCATTGTAATCCGAATATTTTTCGGAACTAATTATGGAGCCGGAAACGGTATTCCATGATATTTCAGACAAGGCAATTTGTAAGTCCTGAATCTTCAAGGGGTCAATATTTACCAGGGAAATATGAACAATATCCAATCGGATCCTTTCCTTTTTCATCACCTGCATAGAATCAGCTACCCAAAAGCCATCATAAACACACCTTCCCAGACGCTCCGAAAAGTGGCCATAAATATGCCGGCTGACCTGATGAGTTGGCAGGCTGCCATCGATATAAACTTTTGTCTGGGCTTGACCATAGAAAGGGATCCATGTCAACAATACAAAACACGCCCCGAATAACTCAATATTACCTTTCATCCGATAAGGCTTAATTTTTTTTGCAAGATAGAAAGACGAAGGCATATCGCCGGTTAGCGCTTATTTTATTTTAAGGATTTTTTTTTGCTGGATTCGCGGATTATCAGGTTACTGGGCATGATAATCGTTTGGGGAGGCTGATCCGGCGACTTGATCCTGTCCAGCAACATACGGCAACTGGTAGTACCAATCTGATAAGCAGATTGTTCAATGGTTGTGAGGCCGGGTTCGACGGCTTCACTGATCGGGGCATTGGTAAAGCCCGCCAGGGCCATATCATCCGGCAACCGGTAACCACTTTTTTTGAGCGTCATCATCGCCCCGATTGCTTTGCGGTCATTAACCGCAAAAATAGCTTCTGGCAAGGGTTGGACAGCCAATAATTTGGAAACATCTTTAATGCCATCCTCTTGTGAAAACCCGGAATGGATAATGTATTCTTTTCGAATGGGGATTTTTGCATCCCGAAGGGCATCAATATACCCCTGCATCCTGCGGATGGCCATTTCCATGTGTTTGGGTCCTGCCAGGTGCGCTATACGCTGATAACCTTGTTGGATGAGGTGCGTCGTAATGTTATAAGCTCCACGGTAATCGTCCTGGATCACTCGTGAAATCGGAAGATCAGCCAAATAACGGTCAAAAAATATAAGGGGCATTCCCTGGTCTAACAATTTACGGATATGGTCGGAATTGATGGTCTCGATGGATACCGAAATCAGCAAGCCATCCAACATATTTGTCGATAAATTTTTTACTATGGTCTTTTCCCTTTCATACGATTCGTCGGAAATAAAAAACATGACATTGTACCCGACATGATATGCTACATCCTGAATTCCTTTTACTACAGTCGAAAAATAATGTGTTGCGATTTCCGGCAAGAGTACCCCAATGATTTTGGTTTGTTGTTTGACCAGGCCGATAGCAAATGGGTTCGGTTTGTATTCCAGTTGTTCTGCCAATGCCAAAACCTTTTTTCGCGTCTCCTGATTGACGTCGAATGCATCGTGCAGGGCACGGGAAACTGTCGATACCGAAATACCCAGCTTTTTAGCGATTTCTTTGATCGTAATGTTTTTACTTTTCATCCAATTGATTCGGTAACGTTACCGCATTTTAAAACCAGGTTAAAACAAGAATAATCTAAATTTGCTAAACGGGTATGGTATGCTGTATAAACGTAAAACCCGATGCTAAATTTATGAAAAAAACCTCGGTTGAAAATGGATAAATCCTACCATCTTTTCGTCCTTTTCTCCCTTTCCCTGACGTATTTCGTTCTGCCCGTTTTTTAATCTATTCGATTTTAAATACAGAAAATGTATACTTATAGCTACCGATTGAACCGCGTTTGCACACTTGTTAATATATCGCCTGCTGTTGGTTTTAATCACCTGGAAAAATCACACCAAATAATCCGATTGAAAGTACACCCAATCAATTTATTGCTGGCTGACTCTATTATTCATAACCCACCCGGCAGGATCCTATTATCGAATGAAAACCCTTGAATGATTGAACAAATGAATATTTTCCTGACAAACCGGCTTAAAAATTGGATGTACCGTGCGGGAAATCGTACACCATTTATCGACATTATACTACCTTTGAAAAACGAAAATCCAATTGAAGCAAAAGCCTTCAATAAGTATACTAAATTGAATCGTGAATCCTGTAAATGTTGTTCCAAATGGTCAAGCCGCTAAGGTTTTATTCATGCTTAATGCTGTTTTTTTGCTCGTTTCTGCCTGCCTTTGCCCAGGATGAAGCGCTAAAACTAAAAGGTCTGCTTGAAGCACTGCGCTCCGCCATGCAGGATCCGGATGAAAAAAAATTAAATGATCTGATTTCAGCTCAATTGACTTATGGGCATTCCAATGGTGTCCTGGATACCAAAGAAAGTTTTATATCCAATATGGTCAGTGGCAAATCGAATTTTGATGACCTGGAGTTTTCTGAAATTTCGATTGTTTTAAACCCACATACCGCCATTTTAAGACATATACTCAAGGCAAAATCCCTGGATGAAGGAAAAGAACCAGCTTTAGTCAATCTTAAGGTGATGTTGGTGTGGTCCAGGGAAGGTGACAAGTGGAAATTGATTGCAAGGCAAGCAGTGAAAGTGATATGAACCCGATGAAATCCAGAGACTGTAGCAGCCCGGGGGAGGTCAAACTAATGAATACACAACAATTGCGATCCACATTTATGATCGAGGATCTGTTTAGCCCCGGTCAGATTCATCTTACCTACTCACATTACGACAGATTAATCATTGGGGGTGCGCAGCCGGGAGGAAAAAATCTAACCCTGCCTACTTATGATCTCTTAAAAGCTGAACATTTTCTTGAACGAAGGGAAATGGGGATTATCAACCTGGGATCCTCCGGAAGAGTACATGCCGATGATCAAACTTTTACCCTGAATCACCTGGATGTCTTGTATCTGGGACAGGGTAGCCGCAATATCCGGTTTGAAAGTAACGAAAGTTCCGATGCCTTATTTTATTTGCTTTCTGCGCCCGCTCGTCACGCCTACCCCATTGCGTTTAAAACCAAATCGGAAGCCACACCGGTGAAACTGGGTTTACAGGACACCGCCAATTCCAGGACAGTCTATAAATATATTTTTTTTGAAGGCATTAAGAGCTGCCAGTTGGTCATGGGACTAACCGTTTTGGAGCCGGGCAATGTCTGGAACACCATGCCTCCGCATACCCACGAACGCAGAATGGAAGCCTATGTTTATTTCAATATGGATGATCAACACCGGGTATGCCATTTTATGGGCACTCCGGATAAAACCAGGCATTTGTGGGTAAAAAATCTTCAGGCAATCATTTCACCCCCCTGGTCCATTCACTCGGGTTGTGGAACCAGTTCCTATGGTTTTGTTTGGGGGATGGCGGGTGAAAATAAAGATTATACCGATATGGATGTATTGACCCTGGATAAGATAAAATAGTAAATGGACCAACTGAATAGAAAATTTGGTATCTCTGAGCTCGGTATAGATCCGGATACTTTCAACCGTCCGGTGAAAGTGGTGCAGTTTGGTACCGGTGTTTTACTCAGAGGTTTAGTTGATTTTATATTTCAAAAGGCAAATGATCTGGGTTATTTTAATGGAAATATAGCCATGGTAAAATCCACTTCAAATGATATCTCTGAATTTGAAGAACAAGATGGCATTTATACGGTGGTCGAATCCGGACTGGATGAAAAACTGGAATCCAAAATTCATTCCACGCTGATTTATTGTGTTCACCCGGTATGGAGTGCGACAGACCACCGGCAAGAATTAATGAGGATTTTTGCAAGCCCATTGCTGGAGTTGGTAGTTTCCAATACTACTGAAATCGGACTCCTCTATCATCCGGAAAACATACTGGAAGGAGTCCCTTCAACGTTTCCCGGCAATTTAACCTCCTTGCTCTATCATCGTTTCATCTCCCTGAAAGGCACCGATTCCTCCGGACTGAAAATAATACCAACGGAATTATTAATCGATAATGGCCAGCATCTAAAAAATTTGGTACAACAACACGCCCGGGCTAATGATCTGCCTTCCACATTTATTGAATGGATGGATAAATCCTGTGAATTCTGTGATAGCCTGGTCGACCGGATAGTGCCGGGTAAATTAAAAAGCGGCTCAAGAGGTTTTGATTTACCGTATCAGGATAAACTGGCGATCCAGACTGAACCCTATTTTTTATGGGCTATCCAATCCGATTCCATTCCGGCTCTTGATTTTTTTAAACAAATAACCGGATTGATCGTTACCCGCGACATTCAACCCTACCGCGAACAAAAATTGAGGTTATTAAACGGAGGACACACGATCCTCTCCCCCTTGGCTTTTTTATTGGGTTGCCGAACCGTGGAGGAAATGATGAATCATGCACACCTCAACGATTTCTTAAGTCAGCTTTGCGAATCGGATATCATCCCTACCCTGGAACATCTTTCGCCGGAAGCGAATGTATTTTACCGCCAAATGAAAACGCGATGGCTAAATCCTTTTATGAATCATGCTTTAAAAAGTATCCTTGCGCAGTCTACCACTAAAATGCAAGTGCGGAATGGAGACAGTTTTATCCGCTATTTTGAAGCCAACCAGGAACTACCAACTTTTTTAACTTTTGGTTTTGCAGCCTATCTTTTCCTTTTCAAACCCAGGATATTTCGCAACAAACAATATTTTACCCTGGACCTCGATGGAAATGAGTTCGAAATCGTGGATTCCAAGGCCGGACTCTTGTTCCAACATTGGCTCCCTTATTATATGGGTACCAAGACTATGGGTGAAATCATCCCTGCATTATTAAACGACGAGCAGATTTTCAATCATCACTTTGTATCCCTTCCGGGATTCAAAGAAAAGATAACCGAACTGGTGCAAACTTTTGAAAAAACCGGGATGTTCCAGCCATTATTAACTCTTTTAAACCCTGTACCGATCAATGTCTAATACGACGACTTCTTATAAAACATCACAAAGTGGATTTCTCACTGAAGATTTTTTATTAAATACTGAACCTGCCCGCAGGCTCTATCATGAATATGCAAAGGATATGCCTATCATTGATTTTCATTGTCACCTGCCGTCGGAACAAATTGCTGCGAATTATAAATTCAATAACCTCACCGAAATCTGGCTGAAAGGTGACCATTATAAATGGCGCGCCATGAGGGCACTGGGTGTGAATGAACAATATATAACCGGAGGGGCTAGTGACCGGGAAAAATTTATTCAGTGGGCTAAAGTGGTTCCGTATGTGATGAGAAATCCGCTTTATCACTGGACCCATATGGAGCTTAAGAACCCGTTTGGTATCAACCAGGTCCTCTCCGGTGAAAACGCCCAATCTATCTACGACTCCTGCACGGACCTGCTGCAAAGTAAATTTTCCACCCATCAGATATTGCACCATTTCAACGTGGAAGTAGTCGGCACCACCGATGATCCCTGTGATTCCCTCGAATTTCACCGCGCAATCAAATCCTCCGGGCCCGGTTATAAAGTAGCACCTACCTTTCGACCGGATCAGGCTTTAAACATAGAGCTCCAACCCGGTTTTCAACTTTATATAAAACAACTGGGAGCAGTATCTAACCTGGATATTTCAAGCTTTGAAACCCTGCGGCAAGCCCTTAAGTCCAGACATGATTTATTTGAGGAGTTGGGCTGCAAGGCTTCGGACCACGGCCAGGAACATATCTATGCTGCCGATTATACCCTGACAGAGGTTAACGATATATTCGAAAAAGGGCTGCAAGGAATAAATCTCTCTCATCAACAGGTAATGAAGTTCAAATCAGCTTTACAATATGAACTGGCGGTAATGGATGCTGAAAAAGGGTGGGTCCAGCAATTCCATCTTGGAGCGATACGCAACAACAATACCAGGTTATTGACCACCTTAGGCCGGGATATCGGTGTGGACAGCATGGGTGATTACCCTCAAATGGAAATGATGTCCGGATTTTTTAACCGCCTGGACCAGGAAAACAAATTGGCTAAGACCGTAATTTATAATGTCAATCCTGCTCAAAATGAAACCTTTGCCACGATGGCAGGCAATTTTCAGGATGGTTCAATCCGGGGCAAAATCCAATGGGGCAGCGCCTGGTGGTTTCTGGATCAAAAAGATGGCATGAAGGACCAGCTCAACGTGCTGTCCAATATGGGTGTCATCTCCACGTTTATCGGGATGATTACCGATAGCCGTTCGTTTTTATCTTTCCCAAGACACGAATATTTCCGGAGGATCCTTTGTCAATTGTTTGGCCAGGACATAGTCAATGGTGAATTGCCCAATGATCTGCCCTGGATAGGTAAAATCATTCAGGATATCAGTTATCACAATGCGAAACAATTTTTCGGGTTTTGATTTTCCAGTCATTGAGGTAAACAATCAATAATAAAAGGCAGAGTTTTTGTATAGCGGTTTGCCCAAGTCCGGGAGTTCACTATTTTTGGCTTGTTTATACGATCCTGTATTTTATTTAAAACAAAACTGTTCATTAATATGTCAAAAAAAGTAGTTACGCTGGGCGAAATTATGTTGCGATTGTCTACGCCCGATTTTAAGCGGTTTATCCAGGCAGATAGTTTAGAAGTTACCTATGGAGGAGGTGAAGCCAATGTAGCTGCTGCGTTGTGCAATTATGGACTGAACGGCACTTTTGTAACCAAAGTCCCGGACAATCCAATCGGGCAATCCGCGATCAATCATTTGAGAAGGTTTGGGGTGGATACCCGGTTTATAGTGCGTGGCGGTGATCGTCTGGGCATCTATTTTTTAGAAACCGGGGCGAGTATGCGCGCATCCCAGGTGATCTATGACCGGTCCGGGGCATCGATTGCTGAAGCCCGGGCCAGCGAATTTGATTTTGATCAAATTTTGAAAGATGCGGTTTGGTTCCATACTACCGGGATCACGCCTGCCCTGAGTGACGAAGCAGCAGCACTTACGGAAGCTGCCCTCAAGGCAGCGAAGGCCAAAGGGATCACGACCAGCATTGATTTGAACTATCGCAAAAAACTTTGGAGTAAGGAAAAAGCCAGGGCCGTGATGACCAACCTTTGTCAATATGTGGATATCTGCATCGGGAATGAAGAAGACGCGGATACCACGCTGGGATTCAAAGCAGCCCATACGGATGTCACGAAAGGTGAATTGGACCTGGAAGGATTTAAAGAAGTGTTTAAACAAATGAAAGAAAAATTCGGTTTTAAATTTATAGCATCTTCCCTCCGGGAGAGTCACAGCGCCAGCGATAATGGCTGGAGTGCCCTGGTATATGATGGCAATGAATTTTATCATACCAAACAATACCATATCAGGATTGTCGACCGGGTTGGCAGTGGTGATTCATTTGCCAGCGGGTTGATTTATGGCCTGATCAGCGGCATGTCTATGAAAGAAGCAGCCGAATTCGGGGTAGCAGCCAGTGCTTTAAAACACACCATCCCCGGTGACATGAACCATGCCACACTAAAAGAAGTGCAGGAATTGATGAAAGGAGATGGCAGTGGAAGGGTTCAACGTTAACCCATGGTATGGAAAAATTTAA
>JAWXBI010000138.1:0-15889 GCA_034439915.1 Saprospiraceae bacterium
ATGATAAAATTCTACAAACTATTTCCTACCCAAAACGAATGATTCGATGAATTTTCGATGGTGGTCAAATTCGCCAAAGTGCCTACCCAGCATAGTAGTGGTCGTTTGTATGTATGCGGGGTGTGGAGCTCCAAACCCATAAGAAAATTCAACGTTCACAGAGCGTCTAAATGCGAATGCCGGAATCTACCTTGACATCCAGGCCGATTCCGTATCGACTTTATATTCAACGGGGTGTGCCGGTTGTCATGGACAAAAAGGCCAGGGCAGTGAAGGCGGATCCTCTTTAGTGGGCACTCTCTTTCAATCCCGGTGGCAGGAAAAATCTATAGGTGACTTATTTGAAATCACCAAACAAACTATGCCAAAAAATAATCCGGCTTCCTATGATGATCAGACGTATGCTGCTTTAGTAGCTTTTATGTTGAGACTAAATAATTTTCCGGCAGGAGAAAAGTCTTTACCCTCCGAAAAAAAGGAATTGGATCTTATCCGATACGGGCCGCCGGCACTTAATAAAGTACCTTACAAATTTGCCCCTCGTGTCATCGATACAGGCATTCTAAGCATTGAAGGCGAATGGCCCCAGCACCGGAGTGATTTTGGAAGTACTAATTATTCTCCTCTGGATCAAATCAATCGAAGCAATGCCAGAGAACTGAAAATCCTTTGGCGATGGAAAACTGAAAATTTCGGACCCACACCGGAATATAATTATGAAGCTACACCCCTGATGATTAAGGGCATTCTATATACCACCGCCGGATCAAGCCGTGTAATTGCCGCCATCGATGGCCGCAACGGAGAAACGTTATGGACTTTTAAGTTGAATGAAGGCGAGCGTGCGGCCTATGCACCACGACAAAATTCCGGAAGAGGGGTAGCGTATTGGAAAAATAATGATGGCCATGACCGGGTCATATACGTGACCCCGGCCTATCAATTGGTTGCCCTTGATGCTACGAATGGTCAATTGATTAAAAGCTTTGGTGAGCAAGGTATAGTTGATCTGAGAAAAGGATTGGGCCTGGACCCAATAAAATCTCCGATAGGTTCTACTTCACCACCGATCATAGTGAATAATGTAATCATCGCGGGTTCTTGTTTTCCACCAGGCCTGGCGGCACCGACCAGGAAAGAAGTAAGGGGTGATATTTCTGCTTACGATGTTAAATCAGGTAAAAAATTATGGATTTTCCACACCATTCCCCAAGCTGGCGAATACGGTTTGGACACCTGGGCCGAAGAGAGTTGGAAATATACCGGCAATGTAGGTTCCTGGCCACCGCTTACAGCCGATCCGGAATTGGGTTATGTTTACCTTCCCCTTGAGGCTGCCACCGGAGATTTTTATGGAGGACACCGGCAAGGTGATAATCTGTTTTCTCAAAGCATTATCTGCCTGGATGTAAAGACTGGCGAGAGGGTTTGGCATTATCAAACGATACATCACGACATTTGGGATTACGACCTGCCTGCACCGCCGGTACTTGCCGATCTTAAGGTGGACGGAAGGGAGGTCAAAGCAGTAGCCCAGGTGACTAAACAAGGTTTTGTTTTCGCTCTTGACCGTGTCACCGGCAAGCCCGTCTGGCCTATTGAAGAAAGACAAGTACCTGCGAGTACCATTCCCGGAGAAAAAGCTTCACCTACTCAACCTTTCCCCACTAAACCCGCGCCATTCGAATTGCAGGAAGTGAATGAGAATGTATTGATTGATTTTACTCCGGCACTCAAAAAAGAAGCAATAAAAATTGCAGGTAAGTATAAAATGGGGTCAATCTATACCCCTATTGAACTCTATGATCCTCCCCGTCTTTCAGGAACATTGATGTTGCCCAGTCCTACCGGGGGAGCCAATTGGCAAGGTGCAGTACTTGACCCGGAAACCAATATACTTTATATTTCATCCACCACAGCCATTGAAGCAATGGCCCTTTTTTCTGAGCCCAATATATCCGATATGAAATATGTAGCCTGGTGGACAGGGGGATTCGGAGCAGGCCAGGGAGGGCCTTCGGGATTACCTTTGGTTAAACCTCCCTGGGGAAGGATAACTGCTATAGATCTTAACCGGGGTGAACACGTGTGGATGATACCGAATGGAGATACACCGGATTGGGTAAAAAATCATCCGGCATTAAAAGGAGTCAATTTGCCCCGCACAGGTAATGCCGACCGGGTAGGTTTGTTAGTAACCAAAACACTTTTGTTTGCAGGTGAAGGAGCAGGATTGTATGGTGCTGTGGGAGGCGGAGGCAATAAATTCAGGGCACACGACAAAAGTACCGGGGAAATAATAGCCGAGGTCACCTTACCAGCCAACCAAAGCGGGGTACCTATGACCTATTCGATCAATGGAAAACAATATATAGTATTGGCTATAGGTGCTAAAGATCATCCGGGGGAGTTGGTGGCTTTGGGATTGAAGTGAAGGAGTTATGGGGATATTTCAGGCGTCCTCGACTGAAACACTTGGTGCATTGCCCGCTATTCCAGTGTCTGTGACCTCGAACAAATATTAACCAATAAGATGATTAAGTACCCTTGACCCTACAATTTAAGTGTTTATGATCTCGATGTAGAGGTATCGGTTTAGGGGCACAAATTGGTTATATTCTTATGTGGTAAATAGTATAAAGTAAAAGTAATATCATAAGCTCGTTGGATAAGAGTTCGAGATCCGGAGACACTCGAACCGCGGACGAGTAAGGGGCGAAAAAGGGGAAGGGCATGGTGGGCTCGGAGTATAACTCCTCGCGAGCAAGGGAGAAGGGCAACAGGGTGGGGAAACAAAATAGGGAACTCGCAGTACTCCCGAGAATTAGAACTCGGGATGCTTGTGAACAAAGAGGAATTTGTTGAGATTGAAGCCCCTCAATAAATCGACGGAGGATGAGAAGGGTCTTAATAAATGGATTTTCTATACCCTGCTCTCAGTACCAACTCAATTATCCGGTATTCTCAAATCAGGATTCAATAAGCCTCCACTATCAGATTTTAATCATCTCTAATAATCCGGAATCTGGAGAATTATAAAACAATCTGATCTCCTGTAGGTGTTCTATCAATAAGTTGATGATTATTTCTTTTCTTTGATTTCCGGTTTTTAAAAGAATTACTTTAGGTGGAAATCCTGAAATATTCATGAGATCGATAAAATCCTCATCATTTGTCACAATGATTAAATTATGAACTTTGGCATAATCCCAAATGTCCCTATCCCTGGCTGGACTGGCCAGGCCAATTTCATCTACATGAAGGCAATCATCAAAAATTGATTTTAATGGTGGAACCATTCTCCATGAAAGGTTCGCATCCAATAATAGTTTCACCCTATTATAACATTTAAAAGGGCTTCCCTATCTGCAGCATAAGTCAGGGCGGCTTTGATATGCTCAGCTTTTAATAAAGGGAAATCTCTTAAAATTTCATCTTGAGTTTGACCTGATGCCAACCAGCCCAAAATATCACCTACACTGATTCTTGTTCCTTTAATACATGGCTTTCCAAATCGGATGTTTGGATCTATAGTGATATACTCTAAATAAGCTTTCATAGTATAAAAATAAGGGTATTAAATGAAGGAAAAAAACGAATGGGATATGGGGCGCACGACAAATTGCACATATTGCCAAAGCCCGACCGATCCGAGGAGTCGGATAATCCCGATCCGAGTGTTCGGATTGACTCGGGACAGTCGCACGAACTTAACCTTAGTGCAATCTGTCGTGCGCCTGGGGATATATATCCAGTGGTTAGGTTATGTTGGCGTCCTGACCGACATCGATTGGAATAGTATTTGCATTTTTAATAGGAATCATCAATTTGAAAAAATAATGGAACATTTATCATCCTGGCCATACCGAACAACCATTTTGACATTTGATTTCCCGGCCGATGATATAATGGAGACCGAGATCGATGGAACTAAAATTAAACGTTCCAGATTCAACAAAGGCATTGCCATAATGTGCGATATGACGATATTCCATGCGAAGAGCAAAGGATGATGTGAGTTGGACTCTGGCGCCTAAACCGGGAGCAATTTGTGCGCTAATACGAATGGCTATTTAACTCCGCTGAAGATGACCTGGATTCCAGATCTCCCCGGGATCGATTATACGCAACTCCCACCTCCAGTTTGAGGTAGGGTTGAGCCCAACTTGTTGGAAATAAACGCCAGGATGCAAAGCTGGTCAAAGAAGTGATTTGAGTGAAAGCGCTTTTAATAAGGTCAGCGTTGAATCTGGATGCATGGACTCCCACACCATAACTCAATGGAATATTACTTGGAAATTGATATTGTATACCCAGGTGCTTACCTCTGCCGGTTTCATAGATCGGGGATCCGTGATGAATACCCAGTTGGAAAGCCAGATCGGCCTGGGCCCGGAGCTGATTGGAAATATAAATTAGGATTGCGATGGAGAGAACTAAGGTTTTCATGAATTATACAATTTTGATACATGGGCGTATTGCAGATTGATGGGGATGTTTTCGGGTGGAGGGAAATTATTTATACTTTTTTATCAGAGGAGCAGGCGAACAAGGAGCTGACCAAAAAGTGAATTAAATATTGGTTTGAGTTCCGATCTGTATCGGTCGGGAGGAGACGCTCGAGCAGCGATATTGGTTCGAGGTCGGAGAATTTCCTACCGAATTATTGAATCAGTTGGAGCAGCAAAACAAAATGTTGATTGAGAAACACAACGAGTGCATTGCTTTCATTGAAAACCAGATTGATGCCCTGGTCAATTCAGACGAAGAACTGAGTAGAAATTCTAAGCTTTCTCAATCGATTATTGGTATAGGCCCTATCATTGACTGGTATATGATTGCAACCACCGGAAATTTCAAGCATTTTGACACCAGTCGCAAATATGGTGGGATTGCTCCTTTTCCAAAAGGTTCAGGGACAAAAAAAGGGAAGAGATAGGGTAAGTCATTTAGCCAATAAACAAATCAAATCCTTACTTTCCAATGGGGCATTGTCAGCTATTCGTCACGACCTGGAGATCAGAACGTATTACCAACGAAAAATAAAAGAAGGCAAAGTGGAAGGAGTGGTCATTACTAGTGTTAAAAACAAATTGGTAGCCAGAGTATTTGCCGTAGTTCAAGGGGGAACTCCTTTCGTAAAGCTTGGCAATTATGCATAGAAAAAATATCATAAAAAATTTGGTGAAACGTAGAAATTCGAACTGCGTTTGGAGATTTAACTTTAAATCTAATTTTTTGAAATTACAAACATACTCTTTCCCGTTTGACTCAGGTTTATATTATTCAAAACTATTCGCTGTACCGGTTTACTATCCCATTTGGTTTTAAAACTGCTGTATTCCATGCCTTCCGTCGAAGGATATTCAGATGCAGCAGTCCATTGATTCGGGTCGTATTGAATGGTATAGGTGGCGTTTTTAGTAGTGGTGAGTTTGATTGTCCCATTCACCGAAAGATCTGTTTTACACACAGTCATAAAAATTTGTTGAAGGCTATTTGGTTTTTGATTCAAAGAATAATCATCGGATATTTCCACCTGATTTTTAAGCCGGTTGAGTTTTACTGACCTGGTCCAGGTTTGAATACCTGCTTCTTGGGGATAAGCAGCAGCGATATCCATATTCAGCACAGCCTCATTTGTATTGACCAGGCTCGATACATTTTTAGCTTCATACGTACGTCCGGCTAACTGACCGTAACCATTTACGACCGGAAGGTTATGATATTGCGACTGGGTAAACCATAATTCATATCGTTTGGATGAAAACGTTCTGGCTGTATAATTGCCGCGGCCTGCATCGATAATGACCGGTTCGCCATCTGCGTAAACAATAAAATCACCCACATCATTGTGGTTGTGGCTTTCTGCATTGTGTCCTCCGTGTGTGGCCAGATACAATCCATTTTCAGCCCGCGCAGTTAATACCTGAATATCATTGATCCATGCATCTTTCAAAGGTTTATAAAATCCTGGATTTGGCGGCTGATTACGGATAGTCAATAAATTTTGAATTTTTCTTGGCCGGTGAAATCCTGATATAGAATTAGAAACATCAGGAAAAGTGTTGAAGGCCCAGGTTCCCATTTGAACCAATAGTTTATCCGACAAAGCCTGCCCCATGCGGGACAATAACAAACCATCGGGACGCAATTTGGGGTCCGCATCAGCAAAATTTACAAAATAAAAACCGTCGATATGGGTTTTATAAATATAGGCTGACATCTTTTGGATTAATGGCTCGGAATATATATCTACTTTGCCCTTGGTCGCCAGGTGTAATAACTCCAGGCAATCGTAAACACTGGCTCCTGCTGCAAACCAATAACTCGGACCTTCATCACAACCTCCATCTTCACCCAGACTATTGAGGTAAGAATCCAAACCGACCATTGAACCATGGATCATTTGTGCACGACGCATTTCATCTTTTTCCAATAACAAACTGGCTACAATCCAATTGGACATGATCCAGGGATTCCAGTTGTTGACCGGATTAGTTTTACTGAGCCAACTGTATTTATCGGAATGTATCATCAATGGATCAAACAGCCGCTTCTTAGTCTCCGTATAAATTCGTTGGCGGATCAATTTATTTACCTGATCCAATTGTTCTCCGATAAAATAATCGGCCAGGCTAAGGACTGCAGCTGTCTCGGCTGTAAACAAGTCCACGATGGGGTTTTCCACATCCGGCAAACCTGTCCCGGAGATATGAGCCGGCACGCCCCAATAACTTTCTTCACAGATGGACCAAATACCATTGAGGATGGATTCCGTAAACCGGCCTTTGCCTTCAATACTTTCTGCAAAGATTAATGTCATCAGGGAATTCCGTTTACCAAAGGAGATCTGGGAATGCCTTTCCCTGTCCCCCGACCTTACAAAATCCAATGCTATGGTAGCGGAGATTGGTTCAAACTTGTAATTTAACAAGGACTCCCCTGCCTGTAGTATGGATCGTTTTACAGAATCAAGTAAAACAACTGACCATTCTTCCGGGGATTTAGGATATGGGTGGTAATCGTTTTTTGGTATGATCACTTTTTGCAAATATGCCTGGGTATATTGCCGGCCTAAAATATTTCGCAATTTTATTTGTGCATTGGCGGGTAACTGCCAGGCGATCACGCAAAAAATCAGCAAGTATTTCATACAGCAGGAAAATATAAATTAAAATTAGTTGTTCGAAAGCAGGGCATCATGGATTTTCCTAAAAATTGCCGCTGAATTGTTTTTAATATTCCGTAAGTTATAATTGCCCGCTGTAATTACGGTCAACAGGTCATTGGCCTCATCAAAAAAAATCCGCTGATCTCCATTACCTACGGCGGCTACTATACTGATTGGTTTACCTTTATAGGTTTCATTGAAAATCCAAAATTGATATCCGTATTCTGTGCCATCCGGGCCCAATTGTATTTGCGGTTTAAAAGAGTCCACCACCCATTGATTTGGAACAACCTGTTGGTCTAGCCATTTGCCTCCCTGGTGAAATAAAATACCAAATTTCAACAAGTCCCTCGATCTGAGCCGGAGGCCTGATGCTGCTGCCGGCTGGTCCATTCCCGGTATTCTCGTCCAGCTAAAACTATCAATGCCCAGCGGTTTGAATAAATAATCCCTGGCAAAGTCATCCACTTGCTGACCCGTTGATTTTTCCAGGATCACGGAAAGTAAATGGGTGGTACCACCATTGTATTTCCATTGTTTTCCGGGTGGTGCGGTGCTGGGTCTGCTTAAGATAAATTGAATGGGGTCCGCACTGTTGGACTGGATTTCACTGTTTTCAGGATTATCATAAGGAACCTCTTCATTCCACAATAAGCCTGCTGTCATGGACAATAGATGTTTGATGGTCAGTCCTTTTTTTAATCCGGTGTCCAAAGCCGCGTGTTCTTTAAAATAATCAAACACCCGGGCGTCGACCCCTTTGATCTTTTGCTGGTCAATAGCAATTCCAATACAGGCAGACACGATACTTTTGGATATGCTTCGTACATCGTGTAAATCCTGGATGCGGTGATTTATTACTCCCAGATCCTCACCCCAATTTTGATCTTTACCCGGGTAATATTGTTCGAATACCAATTTGTTTTTCTTATAAATTAACAAACTGTGGATATTGGGATAAAATCCGGTATCGATTTGAGTCGATAAATTGAATAGTGCAGCTGAATCAATGCCCACCTCACTTAATGTACCTATAGCTATTCCGTCGTTTAATTTTTCCGGTGAATGGTCAGGAAGATTATGGGATACCATTGGATTACAACACCAATAAGACAGGGCGATGATTCCTGCACATGCACCGGATAAGCGGAGTTTCATTGGCAACTTTTAAAAGACTAAGTTAAGCACATCCATACTATTTCATAGATGGGTAGAAACGGTTGCTGTTGTTGGTTCGAAGTATACCTTTCGGATCTTTGATCTTCCTGAACATAGGGTTGTGGAAGAACTGCGTTTCGATCTTGGAATATCAATCTGATCAATTATGCTTTAGTTAGCCGAAGTAGACTCAAAGGCGCAACTTCTTCAGAACATAGCTATTGTAGAGTCAAACTCATCAATTTTGTATCGGGTGGTCCTAATGACCAAGAGGAAGGTACCTGCAAACACTTACGTGTCATGTACTTAAACATGGGGTGCTACCCCACCAATTGGTTTAACCTGATGTGGCAAACTAAGGCGCTGCAAATTTGCGCTTACCGTCGCGCTCTACTTTAAACGCCAGACGGTAAACATCCTGAATGGTATCCATCCTCATCCAGGGGATAATTTTAATGGAGTAGTCTCCTTTTTGTTTAAACACTGCCTGATCCTGCAAAGTGAGATAAAACGTACAGGTCCTGCCCCGGCAGTCGCTATACCAATTGCCTGACTCATCGGCAAGTGAAATACTGACCACGTCTCTGGTGGTCGATGCATCGGGAAAGGTGGTTACAAATTGAACGTATAAATTTTCATAAAGATATTTTTTTCCATGGTCCAACTCCAATAGCAGATTGTAATAACGAGAAGTATCTTTTATTGAAAACCGGTAAACCGTGGAATCCGGATAAACCCAGGGGTTGTCCAGAAAAGAACGGCTGTCTTCAAATACGTAATTAGGAGGGTCACAAGAGATCCAAAAGCATACCGTCAGCAGACTTAAATAACAATACCGGATCATGAAAAGAAGCCCTTCATTTTTTCAAAAAATCCCTTATCCGCCTTGGTGGGGTTGGGCTGAAAATTAGGCATTGATTTTAATTTTTCCAACATTAATTTTTCATCATCCGTCAGGGATTTGGGCGTCCAGATATTGACTTGTACCAGGAGGTCACCCTTTTGATAAGATTGTACCGAAGGTAAGCCTTTATCCTTTAACCGGAATACTTTACCTGCCTGAGTACCCGCCGGAATTTTTATACTTGCTTTTCCATCCAGTGTAGGCACATCAATATTGGCTCCCAGTGCGGCATCTGCAAAATTCAGGTAAAGGTCAAAAACCAGATTGGACCCGTCCCTTTTTAAGGAATCGTGGGCTTTTTCTTTGATTTGAATGATCAGGTCTCCCGCTGGCCCACCTTTTGCTCCGGCATTACCTTTGCCCCTTACGGATAATTGCATTCCGTCCTCTACCCCTGCAGGGATGTCAATGTCAAAGGTGTCCTCACCCATAACCCGGCCATCACCTTTACAAGTGGCACAATGGGAAGTGATCATTTGCCCCGATCCATGACATTGAGGGCAGGTCGTCGTAGTCTGCATCTGGCCCAAAAAAGTATTACGGACCTGTCGCACATAACCACTGCCTCCGCAGGTATTACAGGTTTTTTTCGAACTTTTATCTTTGGCCCCGGAACCACCGCAGGTATTGCATGAAAGTTGTTTTTTTACAGAAATTTTTTTGGAAACCCCCGCGGCAATTTCGTTGAGATCAAGGGTTACATTGATACGGAGGCTGGTACCTCGCTGGCCACCCCCTTCTGCCCTGCTTCCCCCGAAAAACGATTCAAACGGACTGTCTTCGAATATGTTTCCAAAATTGCGAAGAATATCGTCCATATTCATATTGCCACTGAATCCACCACCTGCATTTCCATCCACTCCTGCATGGCCGAAGCGGTCATACCGGGCCCGTTTGTCGGGATCACTGAGTATGCCATAGGCTTCTGCGGCTTCCTTAAATTTATCTTCTGCTGACTTATCTCCCGGATTTCGATCCGGATGGTATTGCATGGCAATTTTCCGGTAGGACTTTTTTATTCCGGTTTCATCGGTTTCCCGGGTAACCTCGAGGATTTCGTAATAATCGCGTCTGGCCATCGTATCTTATTTTCCTACGACGACTTTTGCAAATCGAATAATTTTATCATGGAGGTAATACCCTTTTTCCACGGTATCGATCACGATATTCCTTTGTTCTTCCGGGACACTGACCTCGGTGATGGCTTCGTGCAATGAAGCATCAAACAACTCTCTGGTACTTTGCATTTCGATCAACCCCTTTTGTTTTATAAGCTGAAGCAGCTTATGATGAATTAAGGTGGTGCCTTCCGTCATATGTCGATGCTGTGTAGCCCGGTCAAAATCATCCAGCACAGGCAGTAAACTCACGATCACCTCCTGAGAAGCATATTTTGCGAATTCTATTCGTTCCTTGCTCGTCCGTTTTTTATAATTTTCAAATTCAGCCAGTAAGCGCAGGTATTTGTCCTTCATTTCCCCTAACCCCGGCTCCATAGGGTCAGTCTGAAGCGGTTCTCCCCCCGGATCCAATTGATTTTCAAGAGGATCTGACATTTCTTCCGGTTGAATGACGGGTTCTTCTATATTTTCTTTGGTATGTTGCTCCATGGATTATTTAAATTTCACTTTGGCCAAATGCAATAATAAGACCATTTGAATAATTCAGGTCAAATTGTCAGTTGATCACCCGTTTTCTGGCCAACAACTCATTCATCTCTTCGAAACTCTGGTCTATCCCGAGGATCCTTAAATCAGGGTCCAGTAATATCTTGGCCGGAATTGCCCTGATTCCGAATGATTTAACCAGCGCTGAATTGAACTGATCCAGTTCGAGAATATGGTATGGCCAGTAAGCAGAATCCTGGGCCACCGCCTGCTCCCAATCCGCGCGGTTACTTTCTATGGCAATGCTCAATACTTCCAGGCCCCGGGCATCTTTAAAAGGCTGCAAATGCCAGTCGGAATAAAATTTTTTTAACAAGGGTGCTTCCTCCCTGCAAGGTTTACACCAGCTCCCCCAGAAATCAATCAGCACATAATTCCCCTTCAGCGATTGAATATCAAAGAGGGCTGAATTGGCGAGCTCCCGCTGGACGGGAGGGCAGAATTCTGCGACTTTTACTCCCGGTTTAAAATAAAAATACCGGGCCAGGAAGATCAAGGAGACCACCAGGAAAACAGTCAGAATTAATTGAACAGGTCCTTTAATCATAATCTCATTTCGATAGAAATCAAGGCTGGTTGGCAGCAGCCTTTGATTCCCTTCTTTTTTTAATAATGCCGGCTAACCAGGTCGGAATGATGATAACCCCGACGATCAGGTAAATATAATAAGTCAAAAACCTCCAGATCAGGGCAATGATCAGCGCAGCACTCTTGGGGATATAATCCCCGATAAAGCTTCCGAAAAATACCTCTGCAAACCCGGCAGCTCCAGGGGTCGGACTGAACATCATAAACAAAAACATCATGATTTGCCTTCCAAATATCTTGAGTTGGTCCCAGGGATGATAACTGATATGTTCTATCAGCGCAATGATCAGACAGTTGACAATGATAAACCGGCTGGTCCAGGCTGCGCTGGTAAACAAAAAAGACCGCAGGTGAAACCTCCAGTTTTTTTGGACAATTTCGTTGGCTGAAACCACCATATCGTCACCTAGTTTGACGGCTGAATTCCGGAATCGTTTTAACAGACGCCAGGAAGTAAAATAGACCAATATTTTTTTGAACTGGTGGGGGTTGATAAACAAACCATAAGCAAACAACATGCTGTAGGTCAATATGATGCCATAAAAAAACAATAGCGAATAAGCAACCCCATCAATGGAAGCCAATCCGGTATAGGTCGGATTAATAATATTGAATCCGAATATCACAAGCAGTACCGGGATGATGGTCACAAAAAACAAACTATCCAGTACTACGGTATACAGAATGGTGGCAAGCGTGCGCGATGCTCCCAGTTTTTCCTGCGATATTACAAAAACAGCCACCGCTGATCCACCCAATGCAGTGGGTGAAACGGCTGAACTAAACTCCCAGATTAGGATCAGTTTAAAACATTTCCAGAAACCTATAACATCCCCTGCGAGATGATAAAGTCGAAAGGTATAGAACAGATCACGGATCAAGGCAAAACATACGGCAAATAACAGCCATAACATGGTGTGCGGGCTCCAGGTCACCGTTTTTAGCGCCGTAGTATCAAAACTGGAAAACAACATGTACACTATAGCTGCTATACCTATAAAAATCGGCAACCAGATTTTCGAACTCCTGATGGAGTTCAAGACGGAACGGGCGTGCTCGTCATCCTGATCGATTCCTTCCTTGTTTCCTGGCTCTGTATTTTTCATCCGCCTGGATTAATCGGCCTGGTGCTGCAATGATCGAAGGAGGTATTCTCCATACCCGCTTTTTAAATAATAATGCCCCAATTTTTCGAGTTGGGCCGCATCAATAAATTTCATGAGGTAGGCAATCTCCTCTATACAACCAATTTTTAATCCCTGCCTTTCTTCGATGACCTGGATAAACTGGCCTGCCTGCATCAGGGATTGATGGGTACCGGTATCCAGCCAGGCAAACCCCCTCCCCATCGCTTTGACATACAATTTCCCCTGCTCCAGATAGTATTTGTTGACATCGGTGATTTCGTACTCTCCGCGGGCACTGGGCTTCAGGTTTTTGGCGACCTCAACAACAGAATTATCATAAAAATATAAGCCCGGCACGGCATAATTGGACTTGGGTTTTACCGGTTTTTCTTCAATGGACAATGCCTTAAATTGGTCATCAAATTCGACTACCCCATATCTTTCCGGATCAGCTACCTGATAGGCAAAAATGATTCCACCTTCCGGGTGCTGGCATTCCTTCAACATACTACCCAAACCAGCACCATAGAAAATATTATCTCCTAAAATCAACGCTGCATCGTCGTTGCCGACAAATTGTTCACCCAGTACAAAAGCCTGGGCCAGGCCATTTGGCTCGGGTTGGACGATGTAGGAAAAGTTACACCCCAGGGAAGAACCGTCTTTGAGCAACTTTTCGAAATTGGGCAAATCCTCCTTTGTTGAAATAATTAAAACATCCCGGATATTGGCCATCATCAAAATCGATAATGGATAATAGATCATAGGCTTGTCATATACCGGCATCAGTTGTTTACTGACCGCCAGGGTTAGCGGATACAATCGGGTTCCAAGCCCACCGGCTAGTATGATTCCTTTCATTTACACAAATAATTTAAACTCGGGGTAAAAATATAAACTGGGCCCCTAATTCGCTGAGCACAAAGAAACAAATAAAATCAGGAGTCGGTTTATAGGATTGTTTAAATGCTTCCACCTTCCGCGGAAGAATAATTTTTTTTAAAATAAATTCTTCCAAAGAAGAAACATTAATATTCCAATTGCCCTGCACTTCATATCTTTTAAATAAAGGGATACCCGCTTCAAAGGTATCCTGATGGGCAATAAATATGGGAAATTCGGTGACCCCCTTTGCCCTGATGACATCAAGCGCCTCATTCAGCGCTTTGCGGTAAACTTTAAGTTCATCCTGTAACTGGATAAATTTTTCAGTACTGATTTGCATGAATTAATTTTTATGCTTTGAACTCAGCAAAGTTACATTTTCAATGTGTCCGGTATGAGGAAACATATCGACGGGCTGACTGATGATATGGTCATAAACCGGGGCTAATAATTTGAGGTCCCTGGCCTGGGTAGCAGGGTTACAACTGACATAAATGATTTTGGCTACGGGATAGGTATTCAGTACCGGAATGATATCCGGGTGAAGACCTGCCCTGGGTGGGTCAACCACAATACAATCCGGATAACCTTCCTGCTGGAACAACCCGTTTTGGAGCATAAGCTTGACATCCCCGGTATGAAAGGTTGCATTTTGGATCTGATTACATGCAGCATTCATGCGGGCATCCTCCACTGCATCGGGTATTTCTTCGACCCCAATGACCATTTTGCATTTTCCGGCCAAAAACAAACCGATTGTCCCGGTTCCTGAATATAGATCATAGACTATTTCATCACCCTGGAGGTCCGCAAACTCTTCCACAAATTGATATAATTTAAGTGCCTGATGGGTATTGGTTTGGAAAAAAGATTTTGGACCGATCCGGTACCGCAATCCCCCGATGGACTCCATGATATAACCCGGGCCATGCACCAGAAGAGGTGCAAGGTCAAAAGTGCTGTCATTTTTTTTCTGATTCAGCATGGTATATAAGGTGGTTAGTTGCGGGAAAGCAGCTAAGATCGCATCACAGAGGGATTGCAGGTCTTCCGGCCGATCCTCCCCATGGACGATGATTACCATATGCTCATCAAGACAGGAGGTACGCACCAACAAATTGCGAAGGAAACCAGTATGATTTTTAACGTCATAAAACGAATATTGCCGGGTTTTGGCTATTTCACGGACCAGGTTCCGGATAGAATTACTTGGTTCAGGTTGAAGATAACAATGCCGGATATCCACTATTTTTTCAAAGGAGCCGGGGCGGTGAAAACCCAGTGCATCCCGGTCGGCGGGCATCCCGGTTTCTATCTCCGATTGTTCGAGCCATCGGGAATTGCCAAAGCTATATTCGAGTTTGTTCCGATAATAACGATTTTCCGAAGCACCGCAGATTGGTCTGACAACCGGCTGCGGTATACCACCTATCCGGCTCAAAGCATCGGAAACATTCTTTTGTTTATAGGTCAGTTGCCCTTCATAAGTCATGTGCTGCCATTTACAACCCCCGCAAACCCCAAAATGGGAGCAAAAAGGCAGGGTCCTCCAAGGGGAATCGGCAGTCCGTTGAGTAGCTCTTCCGATCCCCAACCGGCTCCTATGCTTGCGGACTTCGATATCCATGATCTCGCCGGGGACTGCATTTTCAACCAGGTATACCTTGCCTGCTTCATCTTTGCCGATACCATAACCCTGGTCGCCCATGTCCACGATCTTTACATTTTCCGCCCGCACTTCCTTGGTCTTTCCCATGCTCCTCTCTTTTTATTCTTTTTATTTGATTTTTTTAACCAGGACAAATTCCACCCGTCGATTGGAAAGGCGGCCTGATTCCGTTTGATTGTCAGAGATCGGTTTTGAATCGCCAAATCCTTCGTAAGACAACCTGCTACTTTCAACTTGCCGGGAGATTAAATAATTATATATTGACAATGCTCGCTGTCGGGATAAAATCAAATTGGCCTGCGGTTCACCGGTATGATCTGTATGACCATGAATGGCCAGGCTGTATTCGGGGTGATCTTTCATCAGGACGACCAGGGCATCGAGCTCGTTATAAGACTCTGACTTTAATCTATAGGAGTTCAACTCAAATAATACATTGTGTAAGACGATCGGTTTAGTTGTCAGGGTATCTTCAGGGCCAATCCGCTCCAATTTAATCAGGTGATGAAGTGTATCCGCATCCCGGACGGACTGTCCTAAAACAATGCGGTCAGAATAGAGGTTAAACCCGGAAGCCTGAACATGGACCTGGTAAGAATCGTGGGCGGGCACCACCAGGAGATAATAGCCTTCCGCATCGCTGTACAAGGTGTCTTTTCTGACCAGGTCGGTCCCTCCGGCGATTGTAATTCGAAGGTTAGGCAAGGACTGACCGGA
>JAWXBI010000139.1:0-4875 GCA_034439915.1 Saprospiraceae bacterium
TAAATAGGGCCTGCTGTTTAAGTTAATTTGGCAAGGTTATAAGTCCGAAGTATTTAGGGGCTGAACAATAAGTGAATTAAATATTGGTTCGAGTCCCGATCGGTATCGGTCGGGAAGAGACGCTCGAACGGCGAAACGGAGGGCTAGATCCTCTATTGTAATCTATGATAGGATAAACAAGTATAACCTTAGCCTAAATGCACATATAATTCATGAGGCTGGTGGATCAAAGGGACACCGAGGGGGAATAATTTTTTATTTTTCATGCTATGGGTAAACCCCACCACATTCATACCGGCTGCCATAGCCGCCTGGACCCCTGGTGTGCTGTCCTCGATCACCAGGCATTCTTCCGGAGAAATACCCATATAATCAGCCGCCGCTAAAAACAAATCCGGTTCGGGTTTCCATTTATTAATATCATAAGCACTAAAGATGTGATCCGGTTGGAAATAGTGGATGAGTTTGCAGGTGATTAGGTTTTCCACCATTTTATCTTTTGGGCCATTACTGGCAACGACTTTGGGTCGCTTAATCCGGTTTAATACCTCCGCCATTCCATCAATAGGCAATAATCGGGCAGCAAACACTTCCGTACATTGTTTCCTGAACAATGGCAGGATTTCGGGAGGCATTGGCCGTCCGTTTTTAGCCTCGACATATTGTACACAGGTTGAAAACCGGTTTCCGGGGAAGTGCTCCATAGCTTCTTCATCTGAAATGGGAAACCCCAGATCACGGCAAATCCTTGCAAAGAGCGTGTTTGCCAACTGTTCACTGTCAACCAATACACCATCGCAATCAAAAATAACAAGGCTTATAGGTTTATTCATTTCTGTCTTTTAAATAGTATATGATCGACAATTTTTTTTCCATGATCACGTGTATTTTCAATAAACCATTTATTGGTTTTCATGCCTCCGATGAGCACCCCGGCAAGGTACAAGCCCGGGATATTGGACTCCAGGGTATCTTCGTGATATACCGGGGTGCGATGTTCGTCGGTGTTGAGTAAAACCCCCATTGAAGAAAGAAATGCATAATCGGGGAGGTAACCGGTCATGGCCAGGACAAAATCATTTTCCAGTTCGTGGAGCTGTCCGTCCTGCCAGATGATTAAACTGCGATCTTTTATTTCGACCAATTTGGCATTAAAATAGGCACGGATGGATTGGTCTTTGATCCGGTTGTCGATGTTGGGCCTTATCCAATATTTAATGGTTTCTTTCAACTGAGGGCCTCTGACGATTAAGGTGACCTGGGCCCCTTTTTGCCAGCATTCAAGAGCGACATCACATGCTGAATTGCCGGCTCCTATAACGGCTAATTTCTGTTGGTAATAGGGGTGTGCTTCGTCGTAATAGTGTTTCACTTTGGACAGGTTTTCACCTGGCACCCGGAGGCTGATAAACTGATCATAAAACCCGGTGGCCACAATAACCTGGTCACAGGTATACAACGATTTATCAGAGGTCACCGAAAATCCGGTTTGTTGCCGTTTTATCGCTGTTACGGTTTCATATAAATGGATTGGCAGTTGCCAGGCTGTGGCAATGCGCCGGTAATATTCGAGGGCTTCGGTCCGGGTGGGTTTGTCCGCATGAGAAATGAAGGGTACATCACCAATTTCCAGCAACAATGAGGTGGAGAAAAAAGTCATATTTGCCGGAAAATGGAAGAGCGAATTGACCAGGGCGCCCTTCTCCAGGATGAGATAATGCAATCCTCCTTTTTTAGCTTCAATACCACATACCATTCCAATAGGTCCCCCTCCTACAATAATTAAATCGAAATGCATGTTGAAGGACACAAAGATATGAATTAGTAGACAGTGGTCAGTAGACAGTATCAGTTGACAGTTGACAATAACGAACTCACTGACGAATGACTCACTGACGACTAACTAAGCCGAAGTCTCGGCTGACGACTGACTCACTGACGACTGACTAAGCCGAAGTCTCGGCTGACTACTGACTCACTGACTACTTTTCTTTAACTTTACCCCATGATTGATCTTTCAAAAGTATTATCGGTATCCGGCCTTCCCGGATTGTATGAAATGGTAGCTAACCGCGCTGATGGAGCCATTATCAAGTCCTATGAAACCGGACAATCCAGGTTTGCGCCATTGAGAAAACATCAATTTTCTTTGTTGGAAACCATTAGTATCTATACCACTGCTGATGCTACCCCCCTGACAGAAATTTTTTCAAACATGAAAAAATCCGATCTGCCTTTACCCGATGCCTCGGCGGATCAGAAAGAAACCCTAGGCTATTTCCAGAAAATCCTGCCAGATTATGATGTGGACCGGGTAAGTATAGGCGATATTAAAAAAGTCATCAAGTGGTATGGATTTTTGAACAAATACCAGCTTTTGAATGACAAAGAAGAAAAACCAGAGACCGTTGCTCCAATCGAATAAACCGGGTAGGGATAAAGTTTTAAATAATTGTTAAGAGTATACCTAGCTGATTAACCTGTAATTTTACAGGATTCGTTACATTTTTAAAATTTATTATGAAGCGTATCCTGACGGTTTTCCTTGTCGTAGGGCTATTATTTTCATTCAAGAAGTTTGCAGACCCCAATCGTTATTTTGAGATCACTAAAAACCTGGAGTTATTTGCCAACTTATATAAAGAACTCAATTATTATTATGTAGATGATATTGAGCCCGGTAAGTTGATGCGGACTGGTATTGATGCGATGTTAAACAGCCTGGACCCCTATACTAATTATTTTTCCGAGGCACAGGTCGAAAGTTATCGTTTCCTCACTGAAGGCAAATACCACGGAATCGGGGCTGGTATGCAAACAATTGATGGACTGCCCACGATTACTGAATTATTCGAAGAATCGCCGGCCTATAAATCAGGATTAAAACTGGCTGACCAAATCACGGCCATTGGCGGCAAATCCGTCATCGGAAAATCTAAAGAAGAAATTGATTCTTATATGCAAGGGTCAGCCGATACTCATATTGATCTCCAGGTCAGGCGTCCCGGTGAGCCTAAAGAATTGAATTTTTCTGTTAACCGGGGCGAGGTGGACGTGCCCAATGTACCATATAGTGGAATGGTCAGCGATAAAATCGGGTATATCAACCTAACCGTTTTTTCTGACCAAGCCGGTAACCATGTATCCACGGCCCTGCAAAAACTGAAAAAAGAACATGCTGAACTGACCGGCCTGATCCTGGATCTGAGGGGCAATGGAGGTGGGTTACTCCGGGAAGCTGTAAATATCTGCAACATATTCATACCTAAAAATGAATTGGTAGTCACGACGAAAGGCAAGGTAAAAGAATGGGACAGGGCCTTTAAAACCATGCAAAATCCGGTGGATGAAAAAATCCCACTGGTGATCTTAGTGGACAAGGGGACAGCCTCGGCTTCAGAAATTGTATCCGGAGTGGTCCAGGACCTGGATCGGGGCGTGATTATGGGACAAAGTACTTATGGTAAGGGCCTCGTCCAGAATACCCGGGAAATAGGTTACAATAGCCAGGTTAAACTGACTACCGCTAAATATTATATTCCCAGTGGCCGCTGTATTCAGGCAGTGGAGTATGAAAATGGTGAGCCAAAAAATATCCCGGATTCATTGCGTGCTGATTTTAAAACCCGGGCTGGAAGGAAAGTACTGGACGGGGGAGGCATACGGCCTGACGTGCCCATCGATTCTGAAAATTTTCCTGAAATCCTCCAGGAATTAATGAAGCAGCACCTGGTATTTAAATATGCTACTCATTATACACTGCAACATAAAGAAATCAATCCGGTAAAGGAGTTTAAGTTTAATGACTATGATGAGTTTAAAAAATACCTGAAAAACGCGCGATTTAATTTTAATTCCTCGCTGGAGAAATCCCTGGAAGCATTTAAAGATAAGGCCGCCCAAGACCCGACCTGGACCCAGATTCAGGCGGAATATCAGCATATGTATGCCAAAGTCAAGGCAGACCCGGATCAACTTCTGGATAAACATAAAGTGATCATCATTAAACAATTGGAAAAGGAAATTATTCCAAGATATTATCTGCAGAAAGGTAAAATTGAAAAATCATTGCAGGTTGATCGTGAAATCCAGGAAGCCATTGATTTGTTAAGCTCCAATGAACATTACCAGGCCCTCCTGAAAAAGATATAAAATGAGCCATGAACCGCTCCTGCTGCATATAGAAACAAGTACGGATGTGTGCTCGGTAGCGTTCAGCCAGGGGTATGCCATCATCGGCCATGCCCTGGAAAGGGAAGGGAGGAGACATGCTGCCTTACTTCCTCTGATGATTGAAGAGGCCAGGATGGCTAGCGGGGTTGGTATTTCGGACCTGGATGCAGTTTGTTACAGCCAGGGTCCGGGATCCTACACCGGTTTAAGGGTGGGTTTATCTACCGCCAAAGGGCTTTGTTATGCCCTGAATAAACCACTGATCGCTGTACCGACGCTCCTGGCCCTGACTTATGGCATAGAATACCCGGAGCGGGGAAGTATCCTGGTCCCAATGATTGACGCAAGGAGGGATGAAGTCTATCTGGAAATTTACAATGCGGAACGGGAAGTTCTGGAGGCCTCGTCCCCAATGATCCTGCAGGAGGAAAGTTTTAATAAATACCTGGAAGCTGGATACCGACTCTATCTCTGTGGAAATGGAGCCCGGAAAGCCAGAGACCTGATAAAAAGCAATGAATTTCTGCATTTTGACGCTTATGAAATCGATGCAAAGTATATGGTGAAGCCGGGCATTAACTGTTTCTTAAACAAGGTATTTGAAAATCTTGCTTATGCCGTACCGGAATACCTCAAGGCTCCGGCTTATAAGAAAGCAATGTAAGTAGATGAAATTCAAATAATTAGGCTATTGTATATAAA
>JAWXBI010000140.1:0-18556 GCA_034439915.1 Saprospiraceae bacterium
TCATTCCTCATTGTTCCTAATTCCCCGCCTTAATATAAGCCCAGCCTTTAGTTTGTTTGTCTGCCAGCTCAATCACACCAGCGGGCACAAAGGTTGCCTGAGGCACTATATCTGTTTTATCAATTTTCCGGTCCCTTAACGTGTTTTCGCAAGCCGCAAAAACCACCCCTTTATTTTTTAATTCCTGTATTTTATCCACCAGGTTAGTTTTTGAACGCTGCAGAAAACTGATTCCTGCGTTATGGCAGACTACTTCAATTTTACTGTTTGGAGCAGCGGCCAAAGCATTGAATAATTGTTTTATGGTCGATCGGTGCACCGCGGTATCCCCACTGGCCAGTTGAAATATAATTTTATATTTTTTATTACTTACAACAGGACCCGTTTGGCTGTTAACATGGGTTGAAAAACCGAAGATGATCAGCAGAAAAAAGATGGTTTGAATTTTCATTTAGAACAATTTTTTATACAAATTTATAATCTATTCCAAAAACCTGGGATAATAGGGTCTGGGGCGCATCCAAAATTTTTACATTTCCCTGAGGTTTGGGGTTTACCGGTGAAAATGCCTTTACATAATCCCGGATTACCTGATGCATGGTAAAATCTAAGTTTTTTGGCTGTTTTACTTTGGGTATTCTGCAAAGCAGATCAATGGGATCACCTTCCCTTTCGCAGGCGGTAATACGGTATTCTTTGTCCATATCCAGGGGCATGCCGCCTATAGTGAGGCTTTGAACCCGGTGACCAAATTCTTCAAAAGCTTTAAACTCCATGGCTAATCCTTTCATCTTGACCACCCATCCACCAAAACGTTGTGAAGCTTCTTTTGCAAATACATTTTGAAGTTCTTTTTCAAGCCAATCCTTCAATTGTTGCCCGGTGGCCAAAGCTGTCCGGACAACGGCATCCACCGGCAGCATATCGTAAATATAACCTTCGGTGATCGGAACCTGGCCGGTGTGATCGGCAGCCCTGGGAGGACAAAAGCGGAATCCGTTGGATAGCACGATATCCGTTTTCGCTTTCCACATCAGGGCATCAACAATCAGGGTGTCAATAGTATTTTCAACTACAAAATACCGGTAAAGAGGTTGTGTGGAGTACCCATGAATGGTATTGATTTCCGGGTTATATTTTTTTTCCAGTTTACTGATTAATCCCTCCATAGAAGGATTGGCCTTGTATTCTTTGGGATTGACTTCAATAAGTTCATACTCTTCCCCGGAGAGTTTTCCGTCTTTCACCCACAATTGAAGTTTTCCTACAAATGAACCAAATGCACCCGGCTCGACCACTTTGGCATACCGGCATTGGATAGGCTTTCTAACCCGTTCGTGGGTGTCACCGCCAAAAATATAATTTACCCCTTCACATTCCGGCAGATTGGCCAGATGGATTTGTTGAGAAAGCCCAAGGTGGGCCAGCACGATGATATAATCACATTGTTCCTGCTGTTTTAACAGGTCAACATAATATTTTAAGTTTTCTTCCGGACGGGAATAGATTATGCCTTTGCTATACAGCGGGGATTGACGGACCGGAACCAGATGATCCGTATAGCCCAAAAACCCAATTTTAAAGCCTTCCGCGACCCAAGTATAATATGGTGGAAAAATAAGTTCACCTTTTACGCCATCTCCCAGGTCATGGTACATATTGGCGCAGACCTTAGGGGCCTTCAAACCACCGAGTAGTTTTTGCATGCGGTCTTTGAGGTAAATGACTTCCCAATTGCCGGGTAAATAAAGATCATAACCCAATTGGTCAAGAATTTCGGTGTAAGCTCCGCCTTTCGTTTTTACTGAAAGCAGGCTGCCCTGAAACATATCCCCGGTATCCACAATAAACGTATTGGGATTTTTTTTACGGAATGTATTGAACAGGGTGGCTATGTGGGAATACCCTGCTGTTTTTCGAAACACTACTTTATCATCTTCCCAAAACAATTCATCGTGGGGATGAATCTGACAATGTACATCGGTAGTTTGTAATAAAGTAATCATTTTAGTTTTTGTGTTTTGATCCTGTGGATCCGGCCGGCTTTCGTTTTCTGCTAATGTTTTGTTAGTTCTTAAATCTGCCACGCCAAGACCAATACCCCCTAAAGCAAGGGATTGAATAAATTTCCGCCGGTCTTTTTTCATTTAATTTTTAATTTTTGATGTTTGATATTGGATAATGGACTGAAATGGACCGTATTTATGCTGGGCTACGGAAAAACTATCGGCATACGGCCCAAATGGATGATCAAATGGTTTTTTACGGAGGTCCGGCCAATCTACGTTTAGGAATTTATGTTTAGGTCTTGGTTTAGAATTGACATAGGCCGCAAGATCCCAGGCTTCTTCATCCGTGAGCTGGGGAGCCTCTGCGTTTGCTCCGAAGGGCATATTGGCTTTTATATAACCTGCAAATGCAGAAAGGCGAAACAAACCGGCCGCTTCATTATAGCTGCGATCACCCCAGAGGGGAGGGTAACGCTGCCCTGGAATATCGGGCCTGACCAGTCCATCCCCATCGTATCCGTGACAGGATTGACATTTCAACATATATAGACGGTGTCCTTTTTCAGGGCTGGCAGGCCGGTCGATGTTTTTTAGTTTGAGTAAACCAGATCCCCGGGGTACAAAATTTTTGGGAACAGCCTGTCCCAGCCAATGAATATAGGCAATCATCGCCTTCATTTCTTTACTGTTGAGTTTTAAAGGGTCCCCGTTGAGGCTGCGTTGAATACAATCGTTGATGCGTTTGCCAATGGATTCTTCCGTGCCTGACCGGTCCCTGAATCTGGGATAGTTGGCCAATACCGCGGAATAATTATTTCCATAAGGTTTGGTGCCCGCGTCCAGATGGCAATTCTGACAATTCATTCCATTGGACATGTGTTTTATGATTCCCTGAGGACCCAGATATTCTGACGTATTGGCTATTAATTGTCTTCCATATACTATCAGGTCTTTTTGTTCTGATTTTAATATATAGCGGAGATCGGGTGCTTTCCAGTAAGCGGAAGTATCAAATCCTGCTTTAATTTTCTCGTGGAGGATTAAGGCTTGTTGTGAACGGTTTGATTTAATTTGCCAGCTGGTAACGGCAATTAAAACGGCAACCAATGCAAGTAAAAGGACCAAATAAGCTCTCCAATTAAAGATCTCGATAAAATATTTACCGGCTACCTCACCTTCCTGATTTCGCTTTTGTCTCAACAAACCCGCGGTATGGTAACAAGCAAAACACAAGCCTGTAAATACCATTAGAGCCAGGCCAATCAGGGTGAGTTCCATGCCAGGTTAAGGTTTGACCGTGGGTTTTTGTTTGGCTTTCCATTCAGTCATTCCACCCGGGAAGTCATATAATTTTTTAAATCCCATTTCATGCAGTTTTTGTACAGTCTTACCACTGCGGCCACCTACCGCGCAATATACTGCGACCGGTTTGGATTTGTCGAGGGTGTTGAGTTTTTTAATAAAATCCGGGGATGAATAGTCCAGGTGAATGCTGCCTTTGATATACCCATTGGCAATTTCGCCGGGAGTGCGCACATCAATAAGTTGGACGGTTTTGTCTTTGGATAATAAGGAATCCAGTTGTTCTGCTTTTAGTTTGATTTGCGCCTGGGTAAATAGCGGTAGGAAGAACAAAACAAGGATAAAGCCTGAAGAATTTGATGGGGACATCATGGTTTTTATTTTTCTTTATAAAAAGGATATACTATTTGTTTAAAAAATGTTTTAGGAAACTTCGGGAGTTGATCAAAACCCAGGGATTCATCTCTTCCGGAATAAGGGATATAATGGGTTTTAAAAATATAATCCCAGATGGATAAGGTAAGTCCGAAATTTACTCCATAGGGTTTAGGTAATTTTTGAGCATGGTGCCAAATATGCATTTGGGGATTATTAAAAATATATTTCAGTGGCCCCAAAGGCAGATGGATGTTGGAATGATTAAAATGGCCTACTGCGGTAGTAAATAAATGCACCAGAATAAAGTCCTGTATTCCAAATCCGATCATAGCCAGCGGGATGTATTCCATAGTCCGGTAGACAATCGTTTCCATCCAGTGAAAACGAAGATGGGCGGCAAATCCCATTTCTTCCACACTGTGGTGGACTTTGTGAAATTGCCATAACCAGGACGAACGGTGTAGTAAGCGGTGAATATTCCATTGTATAAAATCACGAACAATAAACAGGATTCCCAATTGGGCCAGCCAAGGCAACTGATTTACCCGGATAGCGACCAGATTTTGCCAGCCAAATGCCCAATAAATAAAATCATTGAAAGCCTGGCTGAATACATTGGACAAGGCATTGTAACCTATAAGTGAAAAAAGAAAAAAATTAAAAAACATATAAAAACCATCCAGCCAAAAGTCTTTGCGGATAAACGATTGATTTTGACGCCACGGAAACAGGATCTCCAGGAGCCAGAATAATAACGACAAGCCGACCAGCCAATAAAAATAATTGTGCCATCCCGGATGCAGGATTTCATGCCACAGGTAATTGGCATACCCGGTATAACCATTCCAGATAATATCCCAATATTTCATTCCGTTTAATGGGGTAATCGGTTTCTGATCCAACCATAAACCCAGGTACCTGCCACAGCGCTTAATAAGACCAAAAAGGTGATGGTGCCAGACATTCCGATCTGGGCGTACAGAGGACCTGGGCATGCTCCGGTCAAAGCCCAGCCAAATCCAAACATTAAACCACCGTAAATCTGACCCTTACTAAACGGGCGGGGATTAAATTCAATCGTTTCCTTGTATAGGGTTTTGATTTTAAATTTTTTAATGATCAAAACCGATATGGCCCCGGTGACTACTGCGCTTCCGATCACCCCATACATATGAAAGGATTGTAACCGGAACATTTCCTGGATCCTATACCAACTGATCACCTCCGATTTGACCAGGATGATTCCAAATAGAATTCCGGGTAAAATATATTTCAGGTCATACCACCAGGGTTGTTTAATATCACTTTCATTGATACATAAGGAATCCAGTGAACGAACCTCAAAATCAATATTGTCTTCTTTGACTTCTTCGGTTGTTTTATAGGCGAGTTCGGTCATAACAAATTATTTTAAGAGTTGAGGAATTACAAAATTAGCTACCAGGAATCCTCCCAGCATAAAACAGATCGTAGCGACCAGGGATGGCCATTGCAGGGTGGAAAGGCCCATAATCGAATGCCCGCTGGTGCAACCACCTGCATAACGGGTTCCAAAACCTACCAGAAAACCTCCAACCACCATACTGATAAATCCTTTGAGGGTAAAGAGTGCTGACCAGTTAAAAACGGATTCGGGCAAAAAAGAGGAAGTAGGTACAATCCCGTAGGTACCCAATTCTGCCACCAGGGCAGGATTGAGTTGCATGGGTTCAGGATTGCGAAGCAGATAAGCTGCGATAAATCCCCCGATCACCAAGCCGGCGACAAAAAATAAATTCCATAATTCCTTTTTCCAGTTGTACTTAAAAAAAGCCAGGTTGGCTGGCAATGCTGCAGCGCAAATATGCCTTAGCGAAGAGCTGACCCCAAAAGCCTTATTGCCTAAAATCAACAATAAAGGGATCATCAATCCGATGAGCGGGCCGGCAATATACCAGGGCCAGGGCTGACTGAGAAATTGGGTTATATTCATATTGCAAAGATTGGAATTACAAGGTTAAAGTAAATTCAGGAAAGGCTTTGTAAGAATTCCGGAATCTATGGTTTCAATATAAATTTGTTCATCTGTGTCCAGGTTCCCCCGTTAATCACCGAAGTAATTCCCGCCCGGTTTAATATCGTTTTCGCCTGTCCACTCCGGTTTCCACTTTGACAAAATACAATGATCTGGTCATGCGATTTAAATTCATCGAGCTTTTGGTGAATCTGGTTTAACGGAATATTGATGGAACCCGGGGTGTGCCCTGCCGCGAATTCCAAAGGTGTGCGCACATCAACCAACCATGCACCGGTTTGGATCGCCGCCAGGATTTCAGGGTTTTCTTTTGCTTTTAATAATTTGGTCAAAAACTTGAACATAGGTAACTTGAATTAATTATTAATTTCCTTTTTTTCATTGACCCGTGTGGATACATTAGCTTTTAGCATGGCCTCGTATCCTCCCTGGATCTCTGTAAAATTTCTATAGCCCCTTGCCTGGAGTATCGAGGACGCGATCATACTTCGGTAACCGCTTGCACAATGAACAAAAAAATGTTTGGAGGGGTTGACGTCCCGGATCCATTCATTGATATCAGCCAGTGGTTTGCTTATTGCATTTTCAACATGGCCCGCATCAAATTCACTTTCCCGTCGGATGTCCAGCACCAGATTTTCATCGGGTTCAAATGTCATGACGAAGGTTTTCGCCGGCACCCGATGAACGGTGTCTATTTCTTTTCCGGCAGCTTTCCAGGCTTCAAATCCACCTTTAAGATGACCAATCACGTGATCAAACCCGACGCGGCTCAAACGGGTGACGGACTCTTCCTCCTGTCCGGGTTCGGTCACCAATAAAATTTCCTGGCCGACATTGGCGATCAAAGTACCTACCCACGGAGCAAATTCACCAAACAAGCCGATATTGATGGATTGAGGAACAAAGCCGGCACTGAATTTTTCAGCCCTTCGGGTATCCAGGATGACAGCCAGCGTTTCTTCGGCGACCACTTCAAATTGTGCAGGATCGAGTGCACGCATGCCCTGGTGCATAACCTCATTAAACGCCTGGTAACCTTTTTTATTCATGGCTACGTTGGAAGGAAAATAAGCGGGTGGAGGCAATAAATCTGCAGTCACCGCGGTAATAAAAGCCTCTTTGTTGGGTTGATTGAGCGCATAGTTCACTTTTTTCTGATTGCCCAGGGTATCTATGGTTTCTTTCATCATATTTTTTCCACAGGCACTACCGGCACCATGTGCTGGATAAACTATAACCTCGTCAGCCAGTGGCATAATTTTAGTCATCAGGCTGTCGTACAATAACCCGGCCAACTGTTCTTTGGTCATGTGGGCTGATTTCTGAGCGAGGTCAGGTCTCCCTACATCACCCAGGAACAAGGTATCCCCTGAAAAAATACAGTGGTCTTTTCCGTCTTCATCACGTAGTAAATAGGTGGTGCTTTCAAGCGTATGCCCAGGGGTATGAAGGACCACAAAATCGACCTTGCCAAGTTTAAACTCTTCTCCATCTTTGGCCGAAATACATTCAAATTCGCAGGCAGCATCAGGGCCATAGATTATAGGTGCCCCTGTCGCTCTGCTCAGATCAAGGTGGCCGGAGACAAAATCAGCGTGGAAATGGGTCTCAAAGATATATTTCAGTTTAACCCCGTCTTTCTGCAAACGGTCGAGATAAGGCTGAATCTCCCTCAATGGATCAATAATGGCAGCTTCGCCTTCACTCGTGATATAATATGCCCCCTGAGCGAGACATCCAGTATAGATTTGTTCAACGTTCATATATTCAAAAATTTATAAATTAAAGTGAATGAATTAATGTTTAAAATAAAGTTCGTTAATCAGTATAAATACGCCCATGGTTAAAACAAACCAGCCAAATGCCGGTTTAAGTTTTTGGCCACTGATTCGTTTGGAAATGGCGATTCCCAAAAACATACCCCCGACAGCGAAGGCGCTGAAGAAGATCAACAATTTCCAATCCAGTACCTGATGTCCCAAATCGCCTGTAAAACCAATTAGGGATTTTAACGCGATGATCAGCAAGGAGGTGCCGATGGCCATTTTCATAGGCATTTTAGTAAGCAACACCAGGGCGGGGATGATCAGGAAGCCTCCACCGGCGCCTACCAATCCAGTCAGGAATCCAACTCCTGTCCCCTCCAGTAAAATGGTTAAGTAAGCCAGCCAGGGTGGTATGGTTTTATCGGATAATTTTTCTTTTATCGGTAAAATCATGGATATGGAGGCCAGGATCATGAGCAAGGCAAATACCAGCATGATCATTAACGATTTTGAAATTTCCAGCCCAACCAATGAACCCACCGGGTCGGGAATTATAGGGATCAGGTATTTACGGGTTAAATACACGGATATAATACTCGGAAGCCCAAACCAAAAGGCGGTTTTATAATCTACCAGTTTTTGTTGTGCATATTGGAGAGCGCCCACCAACGACGTAGTCCCTACGATAAACAAAGAATAACCGGTGGAGAGGATGGGTGAAATACCCATGACGTAGACCAATACCGGGACGGTCAATACGGATCCTCCCCCTCCTATCAATCCAAGGGAGAGCCCGATCAACGTTGCCAGAAAATAGCCTTCAAGGTGCATAGGTGGAGATAGGGTTTATATTAACCAATGCAACACAGTTCTAGGCACTTAATGATGTTTTTCATGTTGGGGTAGGCCAGGGAAAAATAGCGGTAGCGGCCTTGTTTTTCGGCCCGCAAAACACCTTTGTCTTTCATCAGTATAAGGTGTTGCGAAGCAATGGCTTGCTCCAGTCCCAGTCGCTCCTGGATGTCCTGGACGGTCAATCGTCCGTGTGAATGCAGCAAATCAATAATATCGAGCCGGACCGGATGGGCAATTACGCGCAACATGCCGGCGACGTACTCCAGTTTTTCAGTCGTTACCCGTTTGGATAGTATCATATCGTTATTATTACATGCAAATATAGCTATATTACTATGTATTGCGCAACTATTTTTTTTCCGCCTGGGAATATGCTCTGCGACAGATTGATGGGAAGGCATTAAAATCAATAATTTTTCTCCGGATTATTCTAATTTGCAGGATCGAAACGACAACCTTTAATTTTGAATAAACCAAAAGTCACATTCACTTTTATTCCGCATGCACAGTATCAAACCCGATCCCGACCAGAATGACAGAAACATCCTGTCAGCCTACGATGAATCTTATGTTCCCTGGACGGTATATGCCAATCTCCAGTCTTCCATACAATTTGCTGACAACAAAATCAACCTTCTTTTTGTCATTGCCGGTATCATCTTATCCATAGAAATCAGCAGTATTGATGACTTCAGCAAAGAAAGCCTGGCATATAAAATAGTATTTGTCTTGCTGCTGCTGACCATGATTCCTTTTTTATATTTCAGCATTAAAACAGTGGCGGCACACACCAAACACCAACCCGACGTAAAAACCAAAAAGATTTACTTTTTTGGCGATATCCTCAGTATGACGGCCAGTCAATACATCGAATCTTTTAAATCGATTCCCCGGCATGAACATTATGATGAACTCTTGCTTCAAATTCACAATCTGAGCCACATCGCCAAAAAAAAGTTTAATAATTATGGGAAAGCATTATATATGCTCTCGGTCATGATGGGCCTGTTGTTGTTGTTGTTGGTCATCCAGGCATTTTTTTAGATTTTATTAAGTCCTTTGGAAATGGAAAATATTGACACAAAACCCGAAGACAAAAAAATCAGGACTTATGAACCTTTGTCTCATGCGGAAAGTATTTTTGGAGCTGCAGACGAATCATTTGTTCCCTGGAATATCTACATGACGTTACAGTCCTCTATTCAATTTGCAGACTATAAAATCAATCTTCTTTTTGTAATTGCAGGTCTTATCTTATCCATAGTCATTGACGGCGCCTCGGATTTTGACAACGAATCCATTTTTTACAAGATTACTTTTCTGTTGTTTATGATTGTGATGGTGCCATTTATATATTACAGTGTGCTGACCGTGGCGGCCCATACCAAAAGCCGGCCCGATGTGGTCAGTAAAAAGATCTATTTTTTCGGTGATATCTCAAAAATGGCCACTTCCGAATACATCAAAACCTTTCGTGCACTGACCCGGCAGGAACATTACGATGAACTGCTGCTACAGATCCATAACCTCAGCCATATCGCTAAAGGTAAATTTTATAATTACGGCAAAGCTTTGTATTTGTTGTGTGTCCTGATGGGATTGATGATCGTTATGTTTTCAGCTAAAGTTTTCTTTTAAAAATCTGGCCAAAGACCAACTTAAGTTTAGTTTAGGATGAATACATGGGTGGTCACCCCTTCAATTTTCTTTTTAGAATAAAATAAGGGGAAGTATTGATCTTTTGCCCATAATGGAAACAGATCCCGGTAGTTTGTATGATTAGGGTCGCCGTTTTGCCCGGGAGTATTGGTGGCCAAGGCCTGATCCCAATCCGCGCAATCCACCAGGATACGGAACGATGCACCCTGGGTTTGATTATTGCCGTCACCGGTGCTGTTCACGGTATTGGAATTTCCCCCGCGTGGCAGGATCCCCGTATTATATATTTTCTGGTCAACCTCTTTCAAAACGGGGCTCAAAGCATGGGTCAGTTTAATATGTTTTAATTTTTCATCTCCATACCTCCAATCTTCCATATTTTTTCCCATACTTAAAACCAGATGATCTACACTCGATTTGAAAGCAGAGGTCAACATTTCATTCCTTTTTTCAACCGGCATAGACCCGTATCGGCCATCGGGTGATAACAACATTTGCAGCATCAGGTGAACGGACAACGAATTCAGGTTAATATCATTGTCTTTTATGCTGTCCTTGTTTTCAGGGAGAAATAGTTCAAGTAGATTTTCCTTCAGCTTGCGTTCAGTCAACACATATAAAGCGGCCTGTGATGAAAAAGGGTTTAAAACATAGTCCCAGGTCCTCATCCGCTGTTGATAGAAGGTGTAATACGCATCAGCAAAATCAAGATCCAGAAGCAATGGAGTCACTTGCCGGGCCGGTAAGGATAGATAATCGGTTTGCAGGGATTTCATTTCGCCAATGGAGAATAACCTGTTTTCCTTCAATACTTCCCGGATTCTTAATCCCCGGTAAGGATCTGCCCAGGTATATCCTATGCTGGACATTGCCGGGTAATTTTCCGGGGTCAGGTTTTCATTGGCGGTTGCAATAAATCCCTGTTTGGGGTTGAATGCCCCTGGCCGCTTATATATAGGGATATAACCCTGCCATTCATTTTTTAGCTCAGCACGAACCGGTACCATGCCCGAATGCTGTGGCCTTATCGGTGCTATTCCAACAGCCTGCCATCCGATATTGCCCTTGCGATCAGCCCAAACCATGTTTTCAGCGGGTACAAAAGAATAATTACATGCGTGTTTAAATTCATCCCAATTCCTGGCCTGGTTCATCCTTAGACTGGCGAGGTAAGGGGCACAGCCAGGTTCCAGCCAGGCGCACCTTACGGCATAAGCTAGGTTCCTCAGCGTATCAATGAATACCACAGGTCCATGTGTTGTATATTGATGGGTCACCCGGTAAGGGGTATGATCATTGACCGCAATGGTATCCGGGATTTGTTTAAAGTCCAGCCATTGATCCTGATTCTTATATTTATTTTTTTTCAAATCATAGGGATAAACATATAAATCTTCCATATCGGTTTGGAAAATAGTCAGACCCCATGCTCCATATTCGTTGTGTCCGATACTTACTCCGGGGAGAATGGGCTCACCGCCACCGATCACGTTCCAGCCTGGTGCTTTGAGGTGTACCACATATCGCAGAGAAGGAATCGAAATAGCCCGATGTGGGTCATTCGCCATGATGGCATATCCACTTTGAGTTTTGGCACCCGCGATTACCCAGTTGTTGCTGCCGTCGATGAATTCAGGGGAATACCAACTCATTCCATTGGGAGCAGTTTGGAGAATTTCAAGGTCTGAATCATATCCAAAAGACGAAGGTTTTGAATCTTCAGGTTTAAACTGTACCGGTTTACGAAAAGCATTATACCATTTTAAAATATCTTCCTTTAGACCCTCTTTGGTGAATAAAGTATCCAGCTTTAATCGCGGGGTATGTGGATGATAGTTCATCAAATCGGATACCCGTTCTTCTCCAATCTGTAATATCCATCTTGCTGTTTGAAGCTCGGTTTGCACATTCGCCAATAAGCCATTATGCCGCGATATCACCACTTCAGGGGTCCAATAGCCTGGGTTGATCCCCAATATACCAAACTCGGGAGGCAATTGTTTTGGGTGTTCCAGAGCCCATTGGATATAGGCATTGATGCCCTTGACAAAGGACCGGATGATAAGATCTCCGTGGGGATGATAATGTATGAGTTCCTTGTGGATATCCCCGCGAAACTTAAATAACCGGGCCCCGATATCCCTGTCCAACTCCCGGAAACCTAATATTTCCGCGAGGGTACCGGTAGCTTGCCGACGGAATACTTCAAATTGAAATAGCCGGTCTTTTGCAGCCTGATAACCCTGAGCAAAAAATAAATCTTGTTCGCTCTGGGCTTCAATGTGGGCTACACCCCAGGCATCGGTATGAATAATTACCGGCTTATTTAATCCATTGAGTTTAATAAAGGTTGAATCCGCAGCTGCGAGTTCCTGGTTGTTACCGATCATCAGCAGGGCAATTATCAACAGGTTCAACGTTGTTGACCAGATTCGGATGTTGGTTTTTTGATTCATTGTACCCGGATTACATCAAACTTTCTCGGTATCCAAACTCTCATCTCATTTTGACCACGATTGGCCCAGTTAAAATAGGGTATAGCAATAAATTTGGATGAAACCTGCTTTACCATATTGGTTTTGGGATCAACCACCAGGGTGGGTACTTTAGTTTCCAGCGTCATGGTTCCACCCAGGATATCAGGTCTCCAGACCGGAGCCAGCACGGCAAAATCAGGTAGTATGCCATTGAATACTTTTCCCTGATGGTCAGCCCCTTCAACACAATAGACCAGGGGCCCACGTTGTAATGCAATTTTGTCCTTATTAAACTGGATGCTGTCTGAGACAATTCGCTGCACCGTCATAGGTAATTCAAGCTTGATTTGATCCCCTCTATTCCAGATCCGGCTGATAACAGCATATCCTTTTTCCACAGTGTATTCCATTTTTTTTCCGTTGATGGAGACCAGGGCCGGTTGAAACTTGGTATTCAGAAAACGGTAAAGGTTGCCCGGAACAGCCTCTCCTCTTGCCCATCCGGGAATGCGAAGGTGGATGCTGGTTTCTATTGGATTTTCATTATTCAAACTAATCAGCACCTTACCTTCATAGGGGTATTTAGTATCGATCTGCACGGGCAATTTTGTTCCCTTTATTTCCAGTGGGGTATTGCTGCTGATATATTGTTGTATCCAAACGCCTTGATCGGAAGATGAATAAATATAGTTACCCAAAGAGGCCAATAAACGCGCAATATTAGCCGGGCAGCAAGCCGTACCAAACCAGTCCCTCCGTTTATGCTGGCTATCTGAGGCCAGTACATTGGAATAAAAAAACTGATCCCCGGCAAAGGATATTCCATCTAAAGCGCCGTTAAATAAACTGCGTTCCAGCACATCCGCATATTTAGCATCACCGGTGAGCGCATTCATTCGTTGATTCCAAAAAACCATGCCTACACTGGCGCAGGTTTCACAATAGGCCCGATCATTGGGCAGATCATAATCTACGGTAAAGCCTTCATTTCCACCAGAGGCGCCTATCCCGCCGGTAATGTACATATTCCGGTAAACCACATCTTCCCAAACCCGTTTCATCGAAGCCAGGTAATCCTGGTTGCCCGTAATAGCGGCCACATCCGCCGCCCCGGTGTAATAGTACATGGCCCTGACGGCATGTCCTTTGATGTCTTTGACTTTTCGTAAAGGAACATCATCCTGAGCGTATGCGGTGTCTTTCCAATCGTCCCAGGTGTAACCATGCGCATGTCCGTGCCCCCTTTCCTCAAGCAACCAATCTGCCAGTTCCAGGTATTTTCGTTGGTGCGTGGTATGGTACAGTTTTACCAGGGCCAGTTCAAGCTCCTGATGTCCGGTAACCCAATGTTTTTTTCCCGGCCCAAACAGGGATGCAAAATGTTCAACATTGGCTATGGCGACATCAAGCAATTTCTTTTTACCGGTAGCATCGTAATAGGCTACGGCCGCCTCAATCAGGTGCCCCATATTATAATCTTCGTGCATCGACATATCGGTCCATCGTTTGTCCAGTCCACTGAGGGTATAATAGGTATTGAGGTAGCCATCGGGTAGCTGGGCTGCCGCTATTTTGTCAATCCATTCATCTGCTTTTTTTTCCAGATTGGGGTTTTTATTCGTTTTAATCGCGTAAGCTATAGCCTCCAGTGCCTTAAAAACATCGGAATCATCGTAAAATATGCCTCGGTGTTTGCTCCCGTTTTTTGCGGCGACTGCTTCGAAATTTTTGATTCGAGGGGTCTTTACTTCGGTCTGATCAATGCAGACCGGTAAAGTAATGGTGGCGATTTTCTCCATCCGGGTAGACCAAAAAGCATCGTGGATTTCCACTTTTGAAAAATTTACATATTGGAATCCAGCAGGGGTTTGCGCAAAGGTTACTGAAATGAAAAGTAAAGACGCTGCGATTAAGGAAAATGGAGCAAGTTTTTTCATGCGCGGAATATATAGAAAACAAAATACAAAATTAAATAGAGGTTGCTTTAGGCGTCCTCGCATAAAGCATGAGTTAGAAATATTTCTTTAGTTTTAACCATTGAATACGGCGGTATGAAAAAAAACTTTCACTTTGTTGTCCTGATTGCTGCGCTGAGCCTCCTTTCCCTCCGTTTACCCATAAGCTGGAGATCAGAACCCTCCATCAGAAATCAAACCAAAACCGATGATTTTATCATAGAACCCCCAACGCTATTATGTGCCGGTTTCGAATGGAAGATTTCCGGTGATGAAAACCGCAATTCCTCAGTAAACGTCAACTATCGTAAAAAAGGAAGCTCTGCATGGAACGAGGCTTTGCCTTTATTGAGAATAGGCGATGAAAAAATCTATGGCCATGAGCAACGATGGGTGTATACCGTTCAGCCGATGTTTGCCGGAAGTATTTTCAACCTTGAACCGGGTATGGAATATGAATGCAGGTTTCAATTGAGTGACCCGGATGGGGTCGATGGAGTGACTGAACATAATGTGTTGGTGAAGACCAGGACAGAGCCACAACCCTATGATCTCGGCCAGGTATACCATGTTTACCCGCCAGGCCATACAGGTCCAAAACAAAGCCCTGCCTTTACCGGATTAAATGCTGCCTATTATGGTGAAGGCAATACAGGTGACTGGTGGAATGTACCCGAGGCAAGAGTCCAAGCAGGTGATGTGATAGTAGTTCATGCGGGATTATACAAAGCCAACCGGCTGAAGTATGCAGATGACCTGGCCTTGGATTTTCATGGGGCTTATATCTTTACTCAAAAAGGTACCCGGGAAAAACCTATAGTAATCAAAGCAGCCGGTGATGGGGAAGTCATATTTGACGGAGATGGGTCTTACCGGTTATTTGATGTGATGGCGGCAGACTACCATTATTTTGAAGGGTTGACGATCCGCAATACGGACATTGCTTTTTACGCCGGTTTTAAACACGTGATGGGTTGCAGCGGATTGACCGTTAAAAAATGCAGGATGGAGGCTGTCGGCATTGGAGTGGTGACCTATAGCGAAGATTCGAAAGAATTTTATATTGCCGACAATACTTTGATTGGCCGGCATGATCCGGATACCCTGGTGGGCTGGTATGGTTTTAAAGAACCAGCCCCACTGACTTCGTATTACGCCATTAAAGTATACGGACAGGGCCATGTGGTCTGCCACAATGCGATGTCGTATTTCCACGATGGGGTTTGTATAGATACCCACGGCCAGCCGGAGCCGGATAAAAAATGTGTATCCGTGGATATTTACCGCAACGATATCTTTAATATGGCCGATGATTTTATCGAATCCGACGGGGGATCGCACAATATCCGCGTATTTGAAAACCGGGGGTTTAATTCCTACCACGCTGGGCTGAGTGCGCAACCCATTTTTGGAGGGCCGGTTTATTTTATCCGCAATATCTGTTACAATATACCGGGGACCGCGCTAAAATATACCGTAAGGCCTGCAGGTATCTATACCTATAATAATACATTCATAGCAGAAGCGGCCATTGCCAATTTTTCAAACGGGCATTTTCGCAACAATCTTTTTCTGGGCCCGGATGACAGCCGTCCTGCTCTTCAGGCGACTACATTTACCCGTTATTCATCCTTTGATTACAATGGATACCGGAAAAAAAATAGCGATCAGAATAACTACCGCCTGCGGTATCCGGTTATGGATTCACTGAATCAGGCAGATGAAAAAGAGCTTCCTACGAGAGCATTCAAAACACTGGAAGAATTCAGATCATCCACTGGTTTCGAACTTCACGGTATGGAAGTCGATCCCGGTATATTTGAACACGTGGTCCTGCCCGACCCCAAAAACAGAGGACGGGTTTATCCGGTGAAGGGTTATGATTTTCGGTTAAAAGAGGGATCAAAAGCCGTCGATGGGGGATGTGTTCTTCCGAACGTTACGGATGGGTTTAATGGGAAAGCGCCGGATCTGGGGGCGATGGAGTGGGGTCGGCCTTTACCGCATTACGGGCCAAGAAAATAATTATTGCAGTGGGAGCGGAGTCTGTTCCGGCTCATAGACTTTAAATATTTTCTTTACTGTGGAAACGATAGTCGTTGAAAGTATAGCCCCGCAGAAGGCCAGGAAGATGTCTTGTTGAGCATCCCAGATGTCACCCTGGGTGCCTAAATATGAAGCCAATAACCAAAAGGGTTTTCCGCATAGGTATACTTGGATCCTTAGACGTGCAGGCATAAATAAACATAGATCAGCAAATACGTCAAATCACTAAATTGATATTTGTAATAACTGACCAATAAGAATATCAGGAATAGGATGGTTAGGGTGTTTTCAAGCATTCAATTGTTGATGTCGCCGGTACCCAGGAACGAATTGACCCAAACCAATATAAAAAACACAATGAACAGGATTAACCACGGATTGGATTTTATTGGTGTACGGAAGTTCGATATCGCTATGGAGAAGGCCATATCAATTAAAATTTAAAGAAAGGTAACTATTTCGTTCCTTCGCTAAAACCAATCTTGAAGAATTATTCCGATTTATTAAATTCCGATTTAAATTCAATTTGATAATTTTGTCCGATAAATATTATTTATGCAACGACGAGATTTTTTTAGAACTGCCACTGTGCTTCCGGTAGCTGCCTGGATGCCCTCCATGCATTCAAATGGGCAAGAGTCCAGGGATTCCTTGCCCAAAAGCCGTATCAAACTCAGTGTATCCAGTTATTCCTACTGGCATTTTAAAGGCGATAAATATCCCATCGAAAAAGTAATCGATCAGGCGGCATCCTTTGGATTGGATGGCATTGATGTATTGCATCGTCAGATGGAAAGCGAAGAAAAGGCATATTTGCAAAAACTCAAAAAGCATGCCTTTGTAAATGGCATTGCGTTGACCTGCCTGTCGATCCATCAGGGGTTTGTCAACCCCGATCCCGAAGAATTAAAAAAGCATATAGCGCATACTATTCACTGTATGGAATTGGCCGCCGACATGGGGATACCCTGCATGCGGCTCAATACCGGCCGGTGGGGGACTATTAAGTCATTTGATGAATTTATGAAAAACAGAGGTCAGGAACCCACCATTGCCGGGTATACGGAAGACGATGCTTTTAAATGGTGTATAGACAGTATTCATCAATGTATGGGCCGGGCAGAAGAACTCGGCGTATTGCTGGCCCTTGAAAATCATTGGGGATTGGGATCGACCCCGGAAGGGATGATCCGGATCATGAAAGCCGTTGATAATCCATGGCTGCAGTTGCTGATGGATACCGGCAATTTTCTTGAAGACCCCTACGACAAACTGACGATGATTGCACCTTATACCTGTTTTGTCCAGGCTAAAACGTATTACGGAGGAGGGGAATGGTATTCTCTGGAACTGGACTATAAGCGGATAGTGGATATTCTGAATAAGGTAAATTATCACGGCTATCTGTCTATTGAATTTGAGGGTAAAGAAAACCCGGACTCAGGGGTCAAGAAAAGCGTTGACCTGTTGAGGGGGTTGTTAGGTTAAAGGTTCGCTAAGGTTTGGCATGCCACATACGGCGTTCAATCTTTAGAATAAATTCGATGTAAATTCTGAGGTAAATTTCAATTTTGTAGCCATGGCTAAAAAGAATAGGACATTTCCGAAAGCTACCCGTCCCGGTGAATACCTGAGTTTTTTTACCCTCCAGGTAGAGTTGGAGGGAAAACCCGCTTATATCTATTTTGCCTGTGACGCTTTTTCGGCATTTGGTTATAATACAGGTGTAGAGATGGATCAAAGCCCTGAAAGTGTATTAAAACATATCGATCTCCTTACAGAAAACCAGGATTTTATAAGACACATTGATAAGGGGTTTACCCTGGTTTTATCTGATTTTCAGGAACTGCGAGAGCGAATCGAGGCGATACTAGTCAGGGCAAATGGTAAACTAATTTTTGATAAAGAATTCAATGCTCTCATTTCCAAACCCTTGATTGATGGTCTTTTTGAATATTTATAATCTATGACCAACGTAACCATCAGGTGCAATACACTGAAAAACTGAAGGTTGCACTGTTAGTCAAAATTAAGCTGATCATCCGGCCATTGAAAACTTGCGCCAAACCATTAGAATTACTCTAGAACTTAA
>JAWXBI010000141.1:0-12354 GCA_034439915.1 Saprospiraceae bacterium
ACCAACTAACCAACTAACCAACTAACCAACTAACCAACTAACCAACTAACCAACTGACTAACTGACCAACTAATTCATTTTCTTCAACAATTCAGGCGTGATCTCCACCATCCCGGTATTGACCGAATAGGGCAGGGCATCCACTCCAGCCGCCTGGTAATGTCCTGGAAATGCATTGATATGATGTACTTTGTCAAATAAAAACTGTGCCCCATACCAAACAAAGGTCTCTCTTTTCTGGTCGACGATGTATTGAATCACCCCTTCACGCATTAAACGCAACATGACTTCACTGGCGTCCACATTGGTGCCAATCACCTTGCCTATCCGATTCATTTCTTTAATTCCAAGCCCGATACCAGGGCCCGTTTCCGAAGTGAAGCCTGCTATGCCAATCAGATCAGGATAACTATTGATCAAATCAGATACGACCTTAGCCGTTTCTTCGATGGTATTATGTGTTTCATATTTTCCTAAAAAACTTAGGTTTGGAAATTGTTTCAAAGCATCCTGCAGCCCTTGAAATCCGGCTTCCTGATTAGACATTCCTAAAATACCCACACAGGCTACTTTGCCGGTTTTATCCTTACTTAGTTTGCCAATCGCTTCACCTTGCTTGTAACCCATAAGGTTCCAGTCGGATCCTAAAAAACAATCGCGTTTACTCGGTATATCTGAATCATAAACTACGGTGGGTATGCCGGCCTCTACCGCTTTATTAATGGCATTGGCTATTCCTAGATCCGTGCCGTTGATCAACATGCCTGCCGGTCGGGTCGCAATCACTTGTTCTATGGCCTCAATCTGTCCGGGTATATTCCATTCTGCAGGGCCTACTATACTGACTTTGACCCCATGCATCTTGCCCCAGGCCAGGAAGGCGGCCTGATCGTGGTGTACATACAATGGCAGACTTGAAGCGGTAGTCACCATGACATATTCTTCGTTTTCTGTAGCGGTGGTCATCGTATAATCAAGTTCAAGTAGGGGAATGTTTGTTTTAGTGACCTGATCTCTGGGCGGGCCCTCACACGATGAGAAAACAAAACACAGACATAGCATGGAGAATATTGATTTTATTGGAACTCCTTTGGATATGGGGATCAATTTGGTTTTATTGGATTTTTTTTGGATAAACAAATCAAACCAGATAGCCCCGATCAATAAAATTCCTAAAATAATATCCTGCCAATATCCGGAGACCCTCGCCAATACCATGATATTGGATATAAGGCCCATAAATATCGTGCCTAATAATGCACCGATGATCCGGCCTTGTCCGCCGGCTAAACTCGCTCCTCCAAGGATGACTGCTGTGATCACTCTCAATTCCATGCCCTTTCCCATGGTAGCAATCGAAGCTCCAATGCGAGAAGTCAGGAGAATCCCGGCGATTCCTGCCAATAAAGCGGAAAGAATAAAACCATACAATTTCATTCGTCCAACCCGGATACCGGAAAGGTCCGCTGCTTTTTCATTTCCTCCGATATAATAAAAACGTCTGAAGAATAAAGTGCGGATGGATAAAAAATGAAATAAGACAACAATCCCAAGCATCCACCAAACCGGTGATTGCAGCTTAAACAATTTACTTTGACCGATATAGATAAATTCATATGGCAGGTTTTGAATGCCTGCACCGGATATCATCAACGACAAGCCGCGCACCATACCCATAGTAGCCAGGGTTTGTATCAGGGGATTGATGCCTATCCGGGCAATAAAAAAACCATTGACCCATCCTACTGCGACCGCAGCGACTAAGCCCGCGAAAATAGCAAGTGGTACAGCTACCCCCTCATTAACCATAAGATATGCCGACAAACCCCCTGAAAGTGCCACCACCGAACCGACAGACAAATCAAATACTCCACCGATCATCAACACCATCATGCCTACGGCTACTATAGTCTCTATAGATACATTGAGCAGGATTTGGCGAAAATTTTCTAAACTCGGAAATTGCTGGGGAAACCACAGGGAAGCCAGAATAATTATAAATAGGATCAGGGCAAATAAGGTAAAAATCCGGTCTTTAAAATAATTCATTCCAATGAAGTTTATAAAACATTAAGGTTAGTTTAGGCTGAATTACCTGAAGCCATAGATAAGATCCGTTCTTCACTGGCTTCTTTGCGGTTTACAGATCCAATGATATGTCCCAGGTGAAGCACCAGGATACGATCTGCTAAAGCCAGTACTTCAGGAAGTTCACTGGAGATGAGCAGGATGCTGGTACCGTTTGAGGCAAGGTCGATCAAAAGCTGGTAGATTTCAAACTTAGTTCCTATGTCAATACCCTGAGTAGGTTCGTCTACGATTAATAATTGTGGTGCTAGTTGGAGCCAGCGGGCCAGGACACATTTTTGCTGGTTTCCCCCACTTAATAATTTAATCGTCTGATCCAATGAAGGGGTCTGGATATGCAACTGATTTTGATAAGACCCGGCGGTATTGATTTGCTCCTGGTTATTCATCCATTTATCGCCAGCAACAATTGTAACGTTGATATTGGCCCGGACGCTCATATCTAAAAACAACGCTTGAGATTTGCGGTCTTCCGGTACATAAGCAATGCCTTTGCGGATGGCCTCGGCAGGATGAATAAGATCAATGGCTTCGCCCTTAAAACGGATACTCCCGGCAGTTCTTTTATCCAATCCAAATAGGACCCGGGCGATCTCACTCCGGCCTGCACCAATAAGTCCTGCAAGGGCAACAATCTCTCCGCGATGGATAGAAAAACTACAATCTCTGAATCGGCCACCGGATAGTTTGTCCACCGCCAGGATGACTTCTCCGTTTTTATACACCGGTTTATTCAGCTCATTGATGGTCCGTCCCACCATAGTTTTAATCAATTGGCCGGAAGATGTTTGGTGAATTAGCGTGGTGCCCTGATATTTTCCATCCTTAAGCACAGTGACCTTGTCAGCGATTTGAAATATTTCGGTAAGCCGGTGTGAGATATAAATCACAGCGACCTGGTTTTGTTTTAAACTTGCGATTAATTTGAATAAGGTCGCAGTTTCTTTTTCTGTCAGGCTGGCTGTAGGTTCATCGAGGATCAGCACGTTTGGATTTTGAGAAAGGGCTTTACCGATTTCCACCATCATTTTTTCAGCCGGGGAAAGCTCAACCACCAGGCGCTGAGGGCTGAGGTAGGATAAATCCAGATGATTTAAAATAGGTACGGTTTGTTCATACAATTTTCGATAGTCCATCAAACCCCACCGGTTAAGCGGCACCCGGTTGATAAATATATTCTCTGCAATAGATAAGGAGTCAATGAGGCTTCGTTCCTGGTAGACGATGGCAATCCCCAGCGCCTGGGCATGATTGTAGTCTGCAATCGTTATAGGTTGTCCATTCATTTCAATGACTCCACCTTCATCGGGTTGAAGGTTGCCAGCCAATATATTCATCAGGGTGGATTTGCCTGCGCCATTTTCTCCGCAGACGGCGTGGACCTCACCCGGGTGGATATCGAAGGATACTTCCGACAGGGCTTTCACTCCCGGGAAGGTTTTGGAGATTTGGTGAAGGCGAATCAAGGTTTAGGTTCGGTTAATTTCTATTCGATTATTTTTTACATTGAAGGAATAAAACTAATGCTTATTTGAAAATCACACCCCTGGTCGAAGCGAGCCGGCGGAGCAGAGTGTGGTTGTGTCAGGCGTCCTGGCCTGAAACGGATTCGCTAGGGAGGTGGTTCGAGTATCTCCGACCTCGAACAAATATATGAATACGACATCTGGCACGTATTTGACCAATCTGGCATATAATTGCCTGATTATTAATTCTCTCTAACTTCCCAACACTCTAAATTTGGAACGAAATGGTTGAACGCAGGGGATATTAAATTTGTATTTTTTAACGATTACCGTTGTTGGATGGGTTGATTTATTACAAGGAAAGAATGTAAAGATATGCTTATCGATTCTTTAAAATTTTGTATGACGTATAAAGGGTTGGTACTTTATGCTTATGTCATCATGCCAAGTCATTTACATCTGATGGTAAGTGCAAATGAAAGTAGTGGAGGCTATCCGCGATTCTACGGGATTTTAAAAAATATACCTCAAGAAATCTGATCAAATGGATTTTGGAAAATCCAGCAGAAAGCAGGAGGGACTGGCTAAAAGTAGTTTTTGAATATCATGAAAAATTTAATTGCAATAATCAACATTTTCAATTATGGCAACAAGGCAATCATCCCAAAATCCTTCTAAATCCAAAATATACTGAACAAAAATTAAATTATATCCATGCTAATCCTTTGGTGGCAGGCATTGTAGATCTGGAAGAAGAATATATTTACAGCAGTGCCAGGAATTATATAGGCAGAAAAGACTTTATATTGAATGTAGAAATCATCGATTTTGGAGCACAAATTGGATATATTCTGATGTAATCGCGGTTGGAGTGTCTCTGGCCTCGCACAAACGCGCGGTTCGAGGTCAGAGACGTTCGAACCTCCTAAAAGGCGCGCCGCTGGTACACTCTAAAAACTATATAGTTTTTAAACTTAATATCCATCTTAACTAATCCCAGTTTGTTATACATCTTTTTATCTTTGAAGATCAACTGGAAATCTTAAACACTTCATCATGAATCGCCGAAAATTTATCTCCCAAAGCTCTGGCCTGTCTATGGCCGCAGGTGCCTGGATCTTATCTCCCGGGGTTTATCCGCGGGAAAAAGTGCGCACCTCTGCCAATGAAAAAATCCTCGTTGGACTTATAGGCTGTAACAGCATGGGTTGGGGTATCCTCAGCCAAGCATTGCGTCAACCCAATGTAGAATGCCTGGGACTCTGTGACATAGATTCCAATGTCCTCAACCGGCGGGCGGATGAAATATCCAAACAATATAGTAAGAAACCACAATTGTTTAACGATTATAGAAAGCTACTGGAAAACAAAGACCTCAATGCGGTGATCATCGGTACCCCGGATCATTGGCATTGCCTTCCTATGGTCGAAGCCTGTATGGCCGGTAAAGAAGTATACGTAGAAAAACCCATGGCTAATTCCATTGCCGAATGTAATGTCATGGTCAAAGCTGCCCGCAAATACAATCGTATCGTACAGGTCGGTCAACAACAACGCAGTGGTGAACATTGGCAGTCCGCTATTTCATTCATTCAATCCGGTGGCATTGGCACCTTGCGTAAAGTCCATTGCTGGGCCAATTTTAATTATGCCATTGGTCAACCCAAAGTGCCGGATGAACACGTACCTGCCGGTGTTGATTTTGATCGCTGGCTGGGTCCCGCTCCTCAACGCAGTTTTAATAAAACTCGGTTCCACGGCTCCTGGCGTTTTTTCTGGGATTATGGCGGTGGATTAGTCACCGACTGGGGTGCCCATATTCTCGATATTGCATTGTGGGTGAAAAATATAAAGACTCCTGCTTTATCGGTTACTGCTACCGGTGGAAATTATTATTCACCGGAATTTAATCATGAATGTTTTGATACCTTAAGTGTGCTTTATCAATTGCCCGATTATACCATTTCCTGGGAGCATACGGCAGGGATACAGACAGGACCTTTTGGAAGGGCTTATGGATTGGCTTTCGCCGGCAATGATGCTACCCTGGTAATTGATCGGGCAGGCTGGGAAATATTTCCGGAAACAGATAAAGGCAGTTATAAAGTCCCTGTGTTGCCAAAACGAAGCGGCAAAGAATCCCATGAAGAACATGTAAAAAACTGGCTCGAATGTATCCGTGAACACAAAGAACCCAATTGCCCCGTAGAAAACGGGCGGTTGGTGGCCATGTATGCTCATATGGGCAATTTAGCTTTGCGAACCAACTCAAGATTGGAATGGAATGAGATCAATCAAAATTTTGGATCCAATCAAGCCGCAAATGCATTGATCAAACCGGCGTATCGTAAGCCCTGGGTATTCCCGGAAATTGTTTAAGAATTTTTCTCGCCAAGACGCCAAGACGCAAAAAAAATTTACTGTAAAAAATCAATTATAAATAAAGAAATGAACAAATCGAAGTGACTTTGCTACGCTACGTTTTTGCGAGCCGCTCCGCTGTCTAATATGCTCCCTTGACTTCTTTGCGACTTGGCGTCTTTGCGAGACACTCCCCTGTTTTAAATTATACCTTTTTGGGCCCTATTCCTTTTGCAACTAGCGTCAGGTGTCTCCGGTTATTTCAGGCGTCCCAGCCTGAAATTGGGTTAGCGTTCCACGCCTGAATGCTTTAGGCGATGGCCGAAACAAAGGCCGCACTCCTCCTGCCGCTTTAGGCGAAGGCCGAAGCATCGGCCGCACTAATGCAGCAAGCATCAGGTTTCGATCAAGCGTTCGCTTTGTTACCAGAAAATAAATACCTTCAACCCATTTCAAATCTAATTTTATGATTCTACACGCCGGACCCATCCAGATCCTATATGACCGCGGATTTTTACGTTATTTAAAATATGGTGATTCCGAAGTCCTTCGTATGATTTACTTTGCTTTGCGCGATGAAAACTGGACTACGTATCAACCCATCATCGAAAATGAACACCTGGATATTCAGCCAGATCAGTTCAACATTACCTATGATTGTTTTCACGAAGAGGATGGTCAACGAATTTATAGTTGGAAAGCACGACTCCGTGGATATTCCAATGGAACGATTGAATTTGAAATAAATGGCCTGGCTTTAAAAGAAATTCTACGGAACCGGGCGGGATTTTGTATCCTTCATCCCATTCACGGTCTTGCCGGGCAACCCTGCTCCATTCATCATCCGGACGGGTCAACGGAACAACTTCAATTCCCTTTTCATATTGAACCGCGCGATCCATTCAAACTGATCCAACGTATGCAATGGAAAATCGATGGCCGTGCATTTAACCTGGATTTTGAAGGGGATTTATTTGAGACAGAAGATCAACGCAACTGGTCGGATGCTTCGTATAAAACGTTTTGCACACCTTTAACTATCCCGTTTCCGGTGTTGCTTAAACCGGGCGATACGGTTTATCAAAAAGTAGTTTTTAAGCCAGTCGAACAGTTGTCCATACTGACTCCGAAAAAAGATAAAATCGTCATTCAACCCATTGACCAAAAGCTTTACTCACCCCTTATTGGCATAGGAGCTTCTGAATCATTAGATTTTCAGCGTGATCTGGTGTTTTCCTCTATTAAGAACTTGCAGTTGGATCATTACCGGGTGGATATCTTCTTAAAAAATCCGGATTGGAAAATCAAGCTCCTTAATGAAAATCGAAAAGCGCTCTTACTGCATACACCCATGTATCTGGTTTTACATTTGAATGAAACATATAAAGAACAACTGGATGATCTCATTCAATGGAAAAAAGAACAATCAATTCAGCCATCGAGTATTCTATTATTAAGTGAGGGCAAACCTGTGACCTTGGCAGCAGTAGTCCAAAATCTATTGCCCCTTCGATCGGTTTTTCCAAAAACACCAATCGGTGCAGGCACCAATTTTGGATTTACCGAAGTCAATAGAAACCGTTTTGACCCTTCTGGCCTGGACTTCATTGCATTTTCAGTCAATCCCCAGATGCATGCTTCCGATGATCTCACTATCATTGAAAATATCGAAACTCAGGAAGAAATGATCCGATCTGCCAAAGTGATTTTCGGGGAATCCAATGCAATACATATTTCCCCGCTTACTTTGCGAATGCGATTCAATCCCAACGCCACCAACCCCCAAAAAAAACGAGCATCAGGCAATGTACAATCCGATCCAAGGCAGCTAAGCCCATTTGCCGCAGCTTTTACCCTGGGCAGCTTGAAAGCCCTGTCCATAGGGGGTTGTGCGTCTGTAACCCTCTTTGAAACTGCCGGGCCACTGGGAATAGTGTCGGAGACCGGGAAGACTTATCCCGTCTATGATGCGCTTCAGCTCTGGAAACAGGTTTCTTCAGGTTTGTTTCATTCCATCAGCAGTCATCCTTTATTAGTAGACTCTTTGTTTTCTCAAAAAGAAAGTCTTAAAACACTTACCCTGATTAATTATACGGATGAGCCCCAAAAAGCGTACATCGAAAACACCAGTTTTGAATTGAACCCATTGCAAATCAAAACTATTAACTTATAGACTCCTAATTTCCAAAAGTCGGCAAGTTGTAAGGTCAGAAAGTCGGAAGGACAGAACAAGCCACCGGCCGAATTGCACAAGTATATTTACCAAAGAATTCATGCACATGATAAGCTGAAAATCAGCAGTCATGGCTGAAGCATAACAGTTACACATTGGGGTTGAGCAAAAAGTAAACCTATTTTTATAAACCCGTTTAAACGGTTGATTGTCTGTCACATCTATAGCCCACGACTTAAGTCGTGGGCTATAGATGTGATCCTCATTTAATGGTTTCTAACCATTTTTTATGCCTACCCTTTGTTCCTAACAGGTCCTTTTGGTCAACCCCAATCAACCGAGCATCCGGATTCCCCTATCGGCTTGCCATGACATCTGTGTTTAAACTGTTCGTTTCGGCTCGTGACCTATCCTGCAACTGGTTCGAAAGTCGGAAAATATTAGAGCCCGAAAGTTTGTAGTTTTAATTCATGTTTAAAAACTGCCTGATTGTACCCATCCTGTTGTTCCTTATAAGCCCGGGCAATGCTCAAAAACAAAAGGTATGGCTGGATACCGATTCCGGTAATGAGATGGATGATCTCTATGCTATCGTCCGCCTGATCAAAGAACCGTCTGTGGATTTAATCGGGATGAGTTCAGCGCATTTTAATTATGCGGATATCCTGGTTTTGGAAAAATACAATGGATATTTTACCAAAGACTTAGTGACCATAGATGAAAGCCAGCGGGTCAATGAAGAGATCCTGAAAGCAATGAACCGGATGGACCTGCCGCATCCCAAAGGAGCCAACCGGCAAATAGGCCAACCTTATGGCAAAGACAACGCCCGCAACGCTCCCGCAGTGGAAGCTATTATCCGGTTAGTGAAGTCCTTACCGGATGGGGAGATCCTGGATGTAATTACTATCGGGGCGATCACCAATATTGCGTCAGCTTTAATCCTTGCTCCGGAAATCAAACCCAGGATCAGGATATATTCTTTAGGTGCCCGATACCATCCAGTCACTAAAGTCTGGAATAAAAGTGAGTTTAATATCCGAAACGATCTCAATGCGTTTGATTGTGTACTCAATATGGACAGCCTTGACCTCACCGTGATGCCTTTGGAAGCAGCCTATCCATTAAAATTTCAGCGCGAAGAAACCTATACTCGTTTAAATGAACACGTCGAAATTGAAAAGATACTCGAGGAAAGATGGAAAGTCCATAATCCACAGGACAAGATCCGCGTAATGTGGGACCTCGCCCTGATCGAAGCCTATTTAAAACCACACCTGGCTGAAATCCAGGAAGTCACCACCCCTCCGGAAAACAAACAACGAATTATAAAAGTATATACCAAAATAGATGAAGTCAGATTGGCTGAAGATTTTTGGCAGGTACTTAAAAAATAAATCCTATGTCCAAAATACTCGTCATCGGCAGTTCCAATACTGATATGGTGGTCAAAACAAACCGTTTTCCTCAACCCGGAGAAACCATTATCGGAGGTGAATTTTTTATGTTCCCCGGAGGTAAGGGAGCCAATCAGGCTGTGGCTGCGGCCAGGTTGGGCGGTCGGGTCAGTTTTATCTGTAAAGTAGGAAATGACCTTTTTGGTACTCAGGCGGTCGAGGGATTCCGAAGAGAAAATATTCACACAGCGTTTTGTTTTGTCGACGCAGAAGCCGCTTCCGGAGTCGCCCTGATCACGATTAATCAGGAAGGAGAAAATGAAATAGTTGTGGCCTCCGGGGCTAATCATACCCTTACGGCTGATGATCTTGATCAGGCAGATGAATTATTTCATTCCGCTGAAATCATTTTATTACAATTGGAGATCCCCCTTGTTACCGTCCAACATGCGATTCACAAAGGGCATCAGGGTTTTAAAAAAATAGTTTTGAATCCGGCACCGGCTCAGGTACTCCCGACTTCTGCCTATTCGGATTTATTCCTGATCACACCCAATGAAACAGAAACCGGTTTGCTTACCGGAATAGAAATCGGCAGCATAAAAGATGCAGAAAAAGCGGCAGATGTGTTTTTATCCAGGGGGGTACAGAATGTATTGATTACCCTCGGACCCCATGGTTCGTTTTTTAAAAACGCACAGGAATCATTTCATTTTCCGGTAGAGGAGGTCCAGGCCATTGATACTACCGCAGCAGGCGATGTATTTAATGGTGCCTTAAGTGTAGCCCTGGCGGAAAACAAATCCTGGAAATCGACCATTGAGTTTGCTTCCCGTGCAGCTTCTATCTCAGTTACCCGTTTGGGTGCCCAGGCCTCTGCTCCGTATTTAAATGAAATGGTGTAGGGGTGGTGATTGGTGGGTTGTGATTGGTTGGAAGGTCAGTGAGTGGTCAGTCGAGTCAGTGGTATCAGGTTAGAGGTTTCAGGGTGAGCACAGTCTGAGCTCGAATCTCGATGCTCGCTACTCGCAACATTTTCATTAAATTCGGAGCCTAAACCTTAAAAATCATGGAAAACAAAATAAATTATCTGGCACTAGCGCTTTCTACTCTAATACCCATGGTGATCGGTTTTATCTATTACCATCCAAAAGTGGCCGGTACAGCCTGGATGCAGGCAAATGGGTTTACCCAGGAAAGTTTAGGCAAAGGACCCAAACCGATTATGTTTCTGATCGCCTTGATTTTATCCTTTTTGTTGTCCATGTTTGTGTCTTTTAATGTGACAGGACCTGGCCAGGAAGTGGATGCGAACGGACATAGCTTCGTTACCTTTCAGCACGGTGTTTTTCACGGTGTTATACTTTCCGTGGTATTCGTTGCCCCTATCCTGGGTACCATGGGCATTTTTGAAAAAAAATCAATGAAATGGTTTTTGGTCAATGAAGGATATTGGTTAATAACCCTGTGTTTGATGGGCGGCATCCTGAGTGCATGGAGATGAGAAGAGATTTACGATTTACGATCCGAAGCATAGGATGACGATTTATGATTGACCATTGACATCCCTTAACCCTTAACCCTTAACCCTTAACCCTTGACCCTTGACCCTTATCCCTTAACCCTTAACCCTTAACCCTTAACCCTTGACCCTTATCCCTTATCCCTTATCCCTTAACCCTTAACCCTTAACCCTTAACCCTTAACCCTTGACCCTTGACCAGCGAAGCGTTGACCCTTGACCAGCGAAGCGTTGACCCTTGACCCATGACCAGCGAAGCGTTGACCTTTGACCTTTGACCAGCGAAGCGTTGACCTTTGACCAATTAACGATTTACGATTCCTCAAACTCAAACCTCTTACCTCAAAACCTCTTACCTCTTGCCTCATCCCTCATCCCATGTTCATCATCTCCTCCTACGCCATCGCCGTCCTCTTCTGCATCATCACCATGCTATGCTGGGGCTCCTGGGCCAATACTCAAAAACTTGCCGCTTCCACCTGGCGGTTTGAATTGTTTTATTGGGATTATGTCCTGGGGATATTGATCCTGTCCCTATTGTTTGCCTTTACCTTAGGGAGTATGGGCGAAGGTGGACGTAGTTTTATCACTGATTTGTCCCAGGCTGATTCCAGGTCCATTTCATCCGCATTATTCGGTGGGGTTCTGTTCAATGCGGCTAATATCCTGCTGGTTGCCGCTATTTCTATTGCAGGCATGTCGGTGGCATTTCCAGTTGGAATAGGATTGGCTTTGGTGGTGGGAGTTGTGGTCAATTACCTGGAAGCTCCGGTGGGCAATTCCACGCTGTTGTTTGCCGCGGTGGCTTTGGTTGCCCTGGCAATCCTTTTAAATGCCAATGCATACCGTAAATTGTCTACCAATACAGGGGTAGTTTCCACCAAAGGTTTATTGCTTTCTGTGATTGCCGGATTGTTGATGGGTTTTTTTTATAAATATGTGGCTAATTCCATGTTTCCCGATTTTACATCTCCAATCGCAGGCAAGTTAAGTCCTTATACGGCGGTAGTTATTTTTTCCCTGGGTATCCTGTCCAGTAATTTTTTATTCAATACTTATCTGATGATGCGCCCATTTGTGGGAATCCCGGTGAAGTTTTCCGCCTATTTCGCCGGAGATTTTAAAACCCATCTCGTGGGTATTTTAGGGGGCCTGATCTGGTGCGTGGGAATGAGTTTTTCTATACTTGCTTCAGACAAAGCAGGGCCAGCGATATCTTATGGCTTAGGTCAGGGCGCTACTATTGTTGCAGCTATCTGGGGTATATATATCTGGAAAGAGTTTAAAGGTGCCCCAAAAGGAGTAAACGTGATTCTGAATTTAATGTTGCTTTGTTACATTTTGGGT
>JAWXBI010000142.1:0-24490 GCA_034439915.1 Saprospiraceae bacterium
CCTCATTTATTTTTTTATCCTTTTGCAGAAACAGGGAGTCTGCATCCGCGAATTTTATATTCTTTCCCTTGGCCAGTTTGGCGATCTTTTGATTAATTGTATTGATCCGAACTTCCAACTTTCGCCGGGGCAGCAGGCCCATGAGTAAAATCCCGGCTGCGGGCTGCCGAAATTGAATGGCCTGGATCAGGTATTGTAACCCCTGGACAATTTCTTCATCGGTATTGAGGCCGAGATTATTAGTGCCGATCATTAGTACAATATGTTTGGGTGAAATACCGTCGAGGGTTCCATGGTGTACCCTCCACAATACATTTTCGACCCGGTCCCAGCCAAAACCCAGATTGACTACCGACTTGTTTCCAAAATGTTTATTCCAGGCTTCCATGCCATTATTGATGGGACTTGCCGGGGTACCTCCCCAAAAATGAGTAATGGAGTTTCCGATGAGTGCAATCTCCGGAGATTGTGTTTTATTGTATGCCAGTATCTCTTGGTGACGGATTTCCCAGTCGTATATCTTTGCATCTCTTCGTTGGGTGATGGCTGTAGTAGTGGTGGTCGTTCCATTGGTATTGTGCAGGATCCCCCTTAATTTTTTTTCATAAGCATCCGCATAACGCATCATGCCGATGTCATTGGGATGGACCCCATCGACCATGGACTCTATGTCCTGATTAATCTCCGTTTTAGTGAGTTTATAAAGATTTTTAACCCCCGATGCAACCAAAGAATCCATGACTTCTTTCAGCGCTTGATTGACACCTGTATAATCTTTGAGCCTGGGTGCATTCATGTCACCATCGGTATATCCGTCGTGTTCGGTTAATAAAATCGGTGTGGAAGGTCTGGCTTTACTCAGTTGAATAACAGCTTCCGTCAACCGTTGTTTTAATGTTGGTGAAGAAATACCCTGGGGCATAAGATTGGGGAGGCAATCCAATACATACACTTGCGCATCAATTTCAGTGATCAGATCCATCACCTCTTTTTCCAGTCTTCCGTTTCCGGAGAAGCCCAGGTTGATCACCGATGTGGATAATTTCCGTTCGAGGATATTGGTCCAGGCCAGTCCGGGCCGGCTGGCGCAGCCTCCCTGGGCAATGGAAGTTCCATATACCACAATTGGTTTTTCTTTTCTTGGAGGGATAGGTTTAAACACACTTTCTTCCGGCATTTCGATGACCAACCACTTGATGGAATTATACAAGGGCAGGTACAAAGTATATTCCCGGTTGTCGACATGCTGATCTTTAGCCGGCAGGTTGGTGAAGCGATAGATCACGGTATCTCCAAAAGAAAACCTTCCCGCGCACCAGGTCCATAAACCGTCTATTGTTTTGGAATACAGGTCTACCCCACTCACTCCGATAGCCGGCATATGCGGCATTTGTATGTTCCCGGTCACCATATACCGTATGGTCAATTGGGTGGCATTGGTCCTGAACCTAAGTCTCAGGCCTGCAGACTGGCGCGATAAGTTCCAGACATCTTTTCTGACGATGGATTCTGCTTTGGCGGGGAGGCGGTTATAAAAAGTTTGATCTGTTCCAGGCCAGGCCTGGCCTTCGAGGCAGTAGATGGTGTCAGTGGAGGGGTTCCAGATTTTAATTTGATTGACTGTCTGTGCATGGATGGATTGCAGCAAGGATATGGATAATATGATGATGAATCTTCCTGTTTTCATATTCTATAAAATTATTGAAATAAATCATAGAATCCATACATTCTGCACAGGTATATAATTCCTCCCCCTGACCCCTCCCGAGGGGGAAAGCGCTCCAGTTTGGCAGAATCCTTGAATCTTTTTGATCCAGCTATTGCTTGAATGGAGTCTCTTGCGAGATCCTTAAGCTTATGCGTTTCCCCCTTCGGAGGGGGCTTAAGGAGGAGGAATTATTGCCTGGGGATAGATGGCTGAGTTCAATCACCGCTGTCATTGTTTATTATTCCTCCGCTTATTCCCATTTCAGAAGTGTTTATTTTACTATTAATCCAATTTGTACTCAATATGTCCACATCTGCCATTCTATTTAATACTTCCCAGGAAGAAAAACGCAATACTTCAAAACCAATGTCTCTTAAATCCTGATCTTTTATCGCATCCCTCTTAACAGCAATTTCATCCTCATGGCTTAAACCATCCACTTCAATAATCAATAGGAGTTCTAAACAACAGAAATCAGCAATATAGTTTAATACCGGTCTTTGCCTTCGGAAGCGATAACCATGCATTGTTTTAGCCCTTAGCAAATATTTCCACATACATGCTTCGGATTTAGTCATGGTTTTTCTAAGTGAGTTTGCAAAGGGTTGTAATTTCTTATTGTAATGGAAATTATTGGATGGTGAGGCTGTGTTCATTCTATAAAATTATTGGAATAAATCATAGAATCTATACATTCTGCGCAGATAAAATTCCTCCCCCTGACCCCCTACCGAGGGGGAAAGCGCTTCAGTTTGATAGAACTCCTTGAATCTTTTTAATCCAACTATGGCTTGTATGGAATCTCTTACGAGATCCTCAAGCTGATGCGTTTCCCCCTTCGGAGGGGGACAAAGGGGGAGGAATTACTGCCAATAGATTCCTAACTTACCGAAGAGTTATATAATCAAATAATAAGCATCTTTTTTTATGTCCCTCTTCAAAACCAATTTCTCCCTCTCCCTCCTTCTTCTTTCAATCCTATCCTGTAACCCCAATACCAAACCATCTGACGACGTCTTTTCCTACGCCCTCTCCCGAAAAAACGACCTCAAACTCAGCATCTACATCACCGCTCAGGCCGTCGACCAATTATTATCCACCGAAGCCGGGCGACGGGAGGCCTTATCGCTTTTAAAAGCCAATGGCATTACCTCCGTCTATGTCGAAGTATACCGGTCGGGAATGGTGGTACCCAATGAATTGCTGAAATCGGTATCGACATTTTTCAAAACAAACGGCTTTGAGGTGATTGGCGGTATAGCTACGGTACCCGGAGGAAAATTCGGTAAAGCCCAGGAAGGGAGATTGGGTTGGTTTAACTGGGAAAATAAAAAAACGCGGGATGATCTGGAACACCTGATGGACTCCATAGCCCCGATTTTTGATGCTTTTATCGTCGATGATTTTCTATGTACTGCCGATACCAGTTTAGAATCCAAAACAGCTAAAAAAGAACTGAGCTGGACCCAATACAGGCAAAACTTGCTGGTCGATTTTTCGGAAAAACACCTGATCGGACCAGCCAAAAAAGCCAATCCCAATATCCGGATGATCATCAAATATCCTCAGTGGTATGACCGCTATCACTTGTTTGGATATGATGTGGCCAGGCAACCGGCCCAATATGACCAGGTAGCGATCGGTACCGAAACCCGGGGTCAGTACACCAAACGATTTGGTTTTGTCCAACCTTATGAAGGATTTATCAATTACAGGTGGATGGCTTCTTTGTCCGGTAATAAAATGAGGGCAGCCTGGTTTGACCATATCGACTGCAACGAACAGGATTTTATCGATCAGGCTTATCAATCGGTATTAGCTGGGGCGAAAGAATTGATCCTGTTTAATTATTTCAATTTTATCGAAGGGCATCCGGGGCAGCACCGGTTAAGGTATGAGTTTCATCACCTGGCTGACCTGGCTGCAGCAGTTGCGAAACAACCTGTGGATGGACCGGCCGGCTACAAACCCGCCAGCAGTGAACCCGGTGGAGATATGTATATCCTTGATTTTATAGGTATGCTGGGTATCCCGCTCATACCGTATTCACAATATCCGGACAAAGCGGAGTCTGTATTTCTGCCTACCCAGGCAGCAGCCGATACCAATATTTTAGAAAAAATAAAACAATCCATTGACCGCGGTTGCCGGGTAATTATGACTTCGGGTTTTCTGGCAATTGCTAAAGATGGAAAACAACTGGCGAAAATGGCTGGAGTAGCATGGCCGATTGATCATACCCCTCTGGTTACGCAATCTATTATTGTAAATGATCAGCTTACTCAAATGGATTCAATGCTGCAATTGGGGGCCCGGCTCAAAACCACCATTGCGGTAACAGACCTGGAAGTCTCGGTCGATGGCCATCGTTTTCCTTATTTATCTCACAACCCGGCAGGAAATATTTATGTGTTAAATGTGCATACGTTTTCGGATGAAGATTTTAAAGCGGTGGGTGAGGTGCTGTTGTGTCCTAACCCATTGGGGATACTCGAAATCCCGAGATCATGGGTTAATAAAATTAGAACCGTATTTATTGAAAAAAAGGGGGTGGCAATGGATGGGCCTTCGAGGATAACGCTTCAACCTTTTGGGGAGGGGGAGATGATGGTACAGAATTATAATCAGCAGGCGGATTCTATTCAATTAGAGTTGAAGCATGACGGTGTTTACGTGGATATCATCTCAGGCAAAAAAACAGAAACGAAAGGTAATACGTTGAACTTGATGATAGCGGGCAGGTCGAGAGTATGGTTAAAAGCGGAGTAAACTCTAATCTATTTATTGAGTGGTGTAAATAGACATCAACAGTAAGAGGTCTATTAAGAAGTACAATTTTATTTCAGACATTGAAAATACCACACGGAATGAAAATAAACCCAATTTTTGCAGTCAGTAAAAATTGCACTTCGTGCCGACGATAATTTGATTTTCCAAATTTTGTCGGGTGCCGCTGCCGCTGATGAAGCGAAGCATATCGGAGCAAAACCTCGGCTCGACCTTAAGCGTCGTTCAGTTTAACCCTGACGAAAACTGCAAAAGCAGTTTTCGTCAGTTCGTGATGCTTCGGTCAGAGTCCGCCCTTCGGGCAGATTTTGCAGTTGACTGCAAAATTCTGGGATATATCAGGGGAATAGAATTACATTATTATTGGCCAGACTCGATCGTGATTTTTTCTATTGCTTTAGGTAATAAATTTGCTGGATTATTGGCTGCTTGATTTACTTCGATCATATAATTGTTTATATATAGCCACCTTGTTAACAGGGTAAAAAAAAGAATACCAACAGTATTGAATGGTGTCATCGGTGAATACAGCTGCAAATTTTGAAAAATAGTTGTCGCGATTCCTTAAATACGTCTCACAGACTTATGCTTCGTTTTTTTATTACATAAATTAATTTCATTCTTATCGTAATGCTTTTCTGGTGACCAAAATCATTTTCTTGTCTGATCATAGTCATATAGTTACAAGGAAACAAACAGTATTTTACAAATGAAAATTTGATTATTTTAAATATAAATTCCGTAGAATGAAAAACTTTAGAACAACATATGGATGGGTAGTTGTTATTTTTGTAATAACTGGTATATATATAATCAGCTGTACTAAAGACGATCAGGTGTTGGATACAGCCCAACCGGTAAACAGTTTAACAGACCTGGTATCCATAAAAACTTCGTCGCCGCCTGCCATCGACGGAGTAATTGATGCTTCATGGGAAAACAGTCCCAAACTGCAATTTAATACTAAAGTCCCTGAAGTGACCGGTGATATATTCCGGGGCTATGTGGACAATATCATTCCTTCTGTTAGTCTTCGTTCAGTTTATGATAACGACAATATTTACTTTCTGGCTGAATGGGTTGACCCGACAGAATCTTTGGCCCGGCAACCCTGGTATTTTGAACCTTCCACGAAAAAATGGGCACAAGAAAGTGCAAATTTCACGTTCAGTGCAAGCGGAGCTGTAACGAGGGCTCCGTTTTATGAAGACAAAATCGCGTTGCTGTGGAATATAAACAATTCCGTTAGTGGCTGGAACAATGGAACCTGCTACAAATCTTGTCACACCGGGTTGCCGCTGACAGATGGAGCGAGCCGTCATTTCACGAATTTCCCTACTGAGAAGATCGATATGTGGCATTGGAAATCTGTGCGAGGAGGCGTGAATGGAGGTTTCCAATTTGACGATCAATACCAGGACAATACCTATCCCAATGGAAGAAAAGGCGATCCCGGAAATGATGTTTATGCTAATAATTCCCAAAGTCTTGTTATTATGGAATCATCACCTCCTGTTTCATTGACCGTACCTAAATATGTTATTCCTGAAAAAAATAATTATGGGTGGATTTTAACTTCTGAAGTAACGGCTGGTACCGCCAAATTAGTTACCGCAGTCTCTGCAGCGGGTGTTCTTACTTTAAGTGATGGAACCAAAATTGACCCAAATATTGGAACGGATTATCAAAGATCAGGCGCGAAAGTAGGTCCAAAAGCTATTCCAGGTATTACTGTAAATTCTTATACGGAAAGCCGGGGAAACATTACCTGCAAAGCTAGCTTTACAGGTAGTGGCTGGATACTGGAGTTTAAAAGGGCTCTGAAAACCACAGATAATGTATATGATATAGATTTTTCAACATTGGCGGATCAGTATTTTGGTTTTGCAATATTCGAAAATGCTCAGATAGCTCATTCCATTAAAGCCAATCTGATTTTGAAATTTAAAAAATAATACTTGTTGCTATAAATTTTAAATAACATATCATGTCACTTTATAAATCATTAATGCAGCTTGTCTTTTCAGGTTGTTCAATGGTATTGCTTGACGGTTGTTATAAGGATACATCAATTTTTTCTGATACTTCTGATGAAATAACAAGAACCGTTAGTTTTACAAATGACATTCTTCCCATTTTTAACAACAGTTGCAACAGCAGCGGTTGTCACAACTCCGGAGGAAAATCACCCGATCTAACTGCATCGAATGCATTTAATGCATTGTCGGGCGGAAATTTTATCAATACCGCCGAACCTCAAAACAGTGAAATATTTCAATGGATGACGGGTAAACGGGGAACTCCCATGCCTGTCAGTGGTATCAACAAAGATTATAATGCACTCATTGTTGCCTGGATAAAACAAGGTGCAAATAACAATTAAATAGCTACATCATGAAAAAAAGTTTAATTAATAATTATTCCCTGCAGATCTGTTCTTTTGTTCTTATGCTGCTCCTCAGCTTGTTTTTAGGAAAGGTATCTGCTCAGAATATGGAAACTGCCGATGAAGCTAAAAGCAAACCGGTAAAATATACTTTTGAAAGTGCATGGGTAATGGATAATCAGACAGTCATGGTACCCATAAAAGGCACATTAGAGTTTGATATACAACATAGATTTGGAACAGTAAACCAAGGCTCTAAAGATTTATTTGGCCTTTTTGCCCCTTCCAATATCAGGTTGGGATTAAATTATTCCCCTGTCAATAAACTGTTTGTAGGTGCCGGTTTAACTAAGGAGAAAATGCAAGTTGACTTGAATGCAAAATTCGCCCTGCTGAAACAGACGACTAATAATAAAATACCGGTTAGTATCACTTATTTTGGAAACGCAGTCCTGGATACAAGGAACAAAAGCAATTTCAGGTATGCTGTCCACCGGCTGTCTTATTTTAATCAGCTGATTATTGCAAGAAAAATAACTCCAAAATTTTCTGCACAAGTGGCTCCAAGTTTTTCCTGGTTTAATAATGTTGAAGGTTATGTGGACAGTGAAAATATAATTCAGAAGAAAATGGAGAATGGACATGTCGCAGTTTCTGTTCTTGGCCGGTATAAAATATCTAATACCACTTCCATTATTGCAGGCTATGATCAGCCATTGACCCAGCACACTACCAACAATCCTCATCCGAACATTAGTTTTGGTATCGAATTCACTACAAGTGCGCACGCGTTTCAGTTATTTGCTGGAAATTATTACAGTATTGTGCCGCAAAGCAACAATTTATTTAACCAGAACGACTTTAGAGATAGTCAGTTTCTGTTAGGTTTTAATATTACCAGGTTGTGGAATTTTTAATCCATCCTTTGGGTCAATATCAAATTTCTCAAACAGTGTCTTAAGTTGCGCTTAAAGGTGCATAGTTTCAGGCGGCCCTTCCCGGACAACTTCCGGAGATGGGCCGTCAAACGTCAAACAACTAAATATGGTCTGCTAAGACATATCAGATCAATTTTTGAAATACTTAGCAGGTGACAATGGAGTATTCCTTTTAAATCATTGATCTCTGAAAGTAATATTTTGGGGTTGTATGTAAATCGATCCCGATTGCTATCGGGATTATTTCGATGATGAGGTAGTCCTCAAATTTGAATCAATTCGAACCCAAAACCTGAAAACCCAAAATAAATCTTTATTTCCTCGAGTGAATAGAGTCTTTTTTCTCCCTTCCCTTAAATCTCAATTCTACTTTCGGTGTTTCATCTCCTTCAAATTCAGAATTAACAATAATTTTATGCCCGCCTGATTGGATCACAGGAGGATCCCCAGCCAGATCATAGGTTTGTTTGGGTTTGCCATCCTTATCATAGATCCTTATCATTTTTGTGCCATCGCATACCAGGCTTTCTCCGGCAGATAATGAAACCGGTATCTGGAGTTCTATGTATTGATCAATTTGAAGTTTGAAATTTTTAACTAATCCTTCTTTGCCTGTCAAATTAATCCGGAATTGCAAGGCTTGTGAGGGCCAATCTTGCCGATACTCCCAGGTGGTGTGTGTCGGCTCACCGGGCTGTCGCTCCAGCTTTTCGCGAATGAATACAGGTGAAAGAGTGTATTGATAAAAGTTCCAGGTGCCTTCTTCGGTTTTTTCCAAATGAAATTCATTGGCTGGATTTTTAAGAAGTTCTTGTTGAGCCGGGGTGAATGCTTGTGTGGTACGGGCATTTTCCCACTCACGGATGGCATCGAGGAGGACGGGTGAAAGGGGATTGGAGCGCAATGCTTTGGGTCGGGCCACCATGGCAAACCCTGCATTGTATCCGGCAGCCCGGGCTAGCATCCATTCCATTTCAGCGAGCGTGGTATGCTCGCCCAACAAATACCAGCCCAACATATGAGGCATATAATTGCGGTCAAACAAACCCTGGTTGTCGATGCGGTATTGTTGCATACTTTCTTTAAAACCTCCATACCATGGCTCTCCCCAGTTGTAATACGATCCCTGGTGCCAGTAAAAGGTTTTGCTGATGCTGGTACCGCAAATAAATTCATGGTTTACTTGTTTGTACACATCATTTGCAAACAATTCCACAGCATAATCGCCCTGCCCGGAGCCAAGACCACCCTCGTGGCCATCAAAATCGAGGTGATCGACTCCGGTTTCATTCATCAGGTCAGCCAGGTTTTTGGCGACTTCTCGCTGCATGTCGAGATTGGGGAAAAACACTTTGTAGGAGTGATCCAATAATTTACCCACCAGAGCACCGGCCTGGTGCGCAGAAGCGGCGGTGCCAAATGAACCACGCTGGCAATCCATAAGTATATAAGGAGGGGTAGCGCTGATGTCCTTATACCGGATCAATTCTTTGCCGATTTTTATCGTATGCAGGTTGTTATTGGTGAGTTCATTAAAATATTCGGGGGAGAAGACTTCGATGGTTTTTTGTTGAGCATCGATTGAGTTGACCAATTTGGATGAGCCGGTCATACTTAACCGTTCATCGGGTACCGGGGTGATATATTGATCGTTGGTATTGATAAAATTGGTCAGGGTATGGATGCCAAAATGGAGGCCCGCAGCCTTGGCTTTGTCCACACAGGCTTTTAATCCAGCCCGGCCCAAGGGGAACTGCGCCTCATCCAAGACAAAATGCCCCCAGCTTTTGAATGGCCCTTCATGGTATAAAGACATCAAACCCGCGCGACGGGTGTAGCCAATCATTTCATCGATGTCTTTTTCACCGAAAGAAGATATGAGATATGACCGGCCAAACTGGGGTGAGCGTTTAAACCAGACTCCGTTGATAGTAGGGTGTGGGAGCTTTTCATCCAGTTCGATGCGTTCCAGTATGTCCAGTGTTTTTGGTTCTGCACATATAAATAAAGCGATTTTGGAACCCATCACCGTTTCCCCCGGTATTGGCGGCACTGGCATATTTTCAAACTGACCTCCCCAGGCATCAACGAATCGCAGTTTATTTCGATTGATGGAATAGGCCTGAAGGGTGGAACCCCAGGGGGTGGTTTTGGCGGCTATGCCTCTTTCCCAGGTGCTGCCTTCGTTATTAGGCAGATCACCACCAAGTGTGTTGATGTTTAATACCTGCATACCCAGAGCGATCTCACCATCCCGGACTACTCCGATGACTTCACCGACTGTTTTTTTGATAGTGGTTGGGAAGGGGCCCCAGATGATGGCGTCGATCTTTGCTTCGGGTTCGGCTTTTATAATTTCCAATACGAGGTGGGTGGGTTTGGAAGATACCTTTATATCTATGGTGACACCGACAGGTTTAAAAGCCAGGGTGAGCCTGGATAATTTTTTGTTGTATACCAGGGATGAAGGGAGACTTTTGATATTAGCGGTGACCAGGGTCAAGAGGGGTGCAAGAGTATCGGTAAAGAGATAGTTTTTACCAGAGGCGATGCTTTTTATGGAGGTAAATTGACCGGTGGGGTTGAGGCTGAGTTGGAGATCTCCTGCAGACACATTGACCTGGGCCTCGGTACATAGGTTTAAAAACAAAGCGGTAATGAAGAGTATGGGTTTTACCTTGAATTTTTTAAGCATTGGGGTAAAGATATAAAGCGTTGGGGTATCAAGATGTCACCCCTACTGGGTTCGTTACACTTTTCGATTAACAAATATAAAAATCGGTTTTTTATTTGCAAAACAGCGGCTAATTCGGTGAAGCGCCCCGCTACGAGTATCTGTATCGACATAAAAAATTCTGATGAATTTCAAGGGTTCATATAGTTTTGCGGGTACTCCTGAATTACATCGACTCTAACTATGCATCATTATTACATTACTACGATCTGGTCATCTGCATTTATTCGATTTCGCCTTTTGTTTAAGTTTGTATATGCCTTAGTGATTATTTTATTTTTTACAGACTGTCAACTGGAAAGCAATAAAAACCGAAGCTGGATGGTGTATAAAGCCGATGCAGAAAGCACCAGCTATTCCCCGCTAAACCAAATCAACAAACAGAACGTAAGCAAGCTTAAACCCGCCTGGAAATTTATACCCAATGATTCCCGTAACACCCGCATCGGGAGCAGTGAATGTAACCCTATCATTATAGATGGCATCCTCTATGCGACCTCGGCCCGTCATAGAGTATATGCTTTAAACGCCAGTAACGGAGAGACCATCTGGTCCTATGACCCTTTTAACGGAGGTGAAGGTGGAGGGATAAACCGTGGAGTGACTTATTGGGAAGATGGGGACGATAAAAGGATATTGTATACCGCCGGAGACCAGTTGTTTGCCAACGATGCCCTCACCGGCAAACTGATCACCAGCTTTGGCAAGGAAGGTAAAGTGAGTATGAATGAAGGACTGAGAGGAGATCCCACTGCTATATCCGTGATTCCTACATCTCCTGGCATAGTATTCCATGATTTATTGATCATTGGCGCCGAAGTATCCGAATTATACGGGGCCGAACCGGGTTATATCCGTGCTTATAATATCCGCACCGGCAAACTGGAGTGGACATTTCATACCATACCACATCCGGGAGAATGGGGTTATGAAACCTGGCCCAGGGATGCCTGGAAATATGCAGGCGGAGCTAATGACTGGGCGGGTATGAGCCTGGATGTAAAACGAGGCTTGGTGTTTTTGGCCCTCGGTTCTCCGACTTATGATTTTTATGGTGCAGACCGGAAAGGACAAAATTTATTCGGCAACAGTGTGGTTGCCCTGGATGCCCGGACCGGGGCCTATAAATGGCATTTTCAGACCGTACATCACGATCTCTGGGATTATGACCTACCTGCCCCTCCTAACCTCATCACCATTAAAAAGGACGGTAAGACAATCGATGCAGTGGCGCAAACAACAAAATCCGGTTTCCTTTTTGTATTTAACCGGGAAACAGGTGAACCTATTTTCCCAATAGAAGAAAGACCAGTCCCCGCATCATTGGTGCCGGGCGAAGAGGCATGGCCTACTCAACCATTTCCTTTAAAACCCAAACCATATTCCCGTCAGCTTATGACGGAGGCGGATCTGATGAACTATTCAACTGCCTCCCACGACAGCCTGGTGAAAAGATTCAGAAGCTTCCGGTATGAAGGACTGTTTACCCCACCGGATTTAAAAGGCATTTTAATGCTGCCCGGTACCAGAGGGGGATCCAATTGGGGAGGGGGAGCCGTAGATCCCAAAAGCGGCGTCATTTATATCAAATCCTCAGACTCTCCCGAGATCGACCTGCTCCAAAAAATAGAAACTTCTAAAAGTGCTGGCTCACCGAACAAATACAATCAGGGGATGACCCTGTATAGTAAACATTGCTCCTCCTGTCATGGGCGTGATAAAAACGGAGATGAACCCAACTTTCCCTCCCTGGTCGGCTTATCCGGCCGAATGACTTCGGAAGTTGCTTTGAATAAGATAACCCAAGGCACCGGACGGATGCCGGGTTTTGCGGCTGTGCTCAAGGGTAATGAAGATGCCATCATCGCCTATTTATTTGAAAAAGGTGAACGTATATCGCGCAAAGAATCTTTTCTGCTGGAGATCCGCGAAAACCAGCAGTCCGCCCAGGACACCGCCGTAACCCAACCTACAGATACCACGCCCATCTACCTCAACATCACTGCTTACGGACATTTTAATGACCCCGAACGCCGCCCTGCCCTCACTCCACCCTGGGGAGAACTCAATGCTATTGACCTTAACACCGGAGAATATCTTTGGAAGATCCCGGTCGGCAATCATCCTGAACTTCAAACGGCAGGTGCTCCGATAACCGGATCAGAAGGATATGCCGGGCCGATCGTTACGGCGGGCGGATTAGTTTTTCTCGGCAGTACGCACGACAAAAAATTCCGTGCATTCGATAAAGACAATGGGAAACTCCTTTGGGAAATCGATCTTCCTGGTATAGCTAATGCCACACCATGCACATATTGGAGTGAGGGGAAACAATATGTGGTTACCTCGGTGGGTGGGGATAAAGAAAATCCATCGGGGTATTTGATGGCTTTTGTTTTGCCGGATTAGAAACTTACCTCTTATTTCTGAAAGCAGGCCGCTGACCTCAGTCTGCTATTACGTAGAGTTGCCTGAGCATTTTTTTATTGCGTCCAATTCTTTATGCTACAATGAGTATTAGAAATTCCGAATGCTGAATTGACGAGCCGAAATTCTCGGCATACTCCATGTCAGGTCTGACGACTCCTACGGTCGTGTCTGCCTCGCAGGAAATTAACTGAGCGACGCTTAAGGTAGCTTGATAATTTGATGTGATTTTAATGGTTCGGCGCTTTACTCATTGCCTTATAAGGTTGATGATGAGTTGAGTCATCATTTCTTTTTCTTCCGGTGGACTTTGGGCTACCAATAAGGCAATGGCAGTTAGTCCATTGTCATTAATTTTCAATTCCCCGTTTGTTTTAAACCGGTGTTTATTTTTCTCCAGGAACCAAATAAATAAAAAAGCACCAATGCGTTTGTTGCCATCGCTGAAGGAATGGTTTTTAATAACAAAATACAACAGGTGTGCCGCTTGCTCTTCAATGCTTGGATATAAATATTCCCCTCCAAATGTTTGCACAATAGTACCCAGCGAACTTTTGAATGTGTCGTCTTTTTCATTGCCAAACAGTTCGGTAGCTTCTTTTTGTGTAATAAGTTGATTTTTGAGTTCAATAATAACAGATTTGGCTTCTTCGTATTGAATTTCGTAAGTGATATTTTCGCTAAGTCGACCAACTTGAAGCGAATGGTTGTCGAATTGATTGAGTAAAACAAAGCTGCGGGTATAGTTTTCGATGATGGACAGCAATCCTTTTGCTTCTTGCAATTGCAGGTTTTCTATGTTTCCGCTTTTAGCTATCAGTTGTATAGTTTGTTGCAATTGATCCAACCGTTGGTGGTTCATAGTATACCCTTTTACCAAGTACTCTTTCAGTCGTTGAGTAGCCCATTGCCGGAACTGGGTGCCCAGTTTTGAGTTTACCCGATAACCTACAGAAAGTATTGCATCCAAACTATAATAATCTATATTCCTAACAATCTCTCTGCCTGCTTCTAATTGAACTGTTGCATTTTTTGCAACAGTTGCCTCCCGGCTGAGTTCACCTACACGGAATATATTATTCAAATGTCTGGATATCACAGACTTATCCCTATTAAATAAATCCGCAATCTGGTTTAATGACAACCAAAAAGTTTCACCTTCAAATCGCACTTCCACCTGCGTTTGATTATCGGGAGTTTGATAAATTACTATTTCATCCATTAGGTTAGAGTTCTACTCCTGTCATTATTCAAATTTTCAAAGTTCAACATTTGCAATCAATTTTATCCTGCCATTTAGCGCCATAGGCAGCGCCGGAGATACTCCGAGATACTCCGGGATGCCCCGAGGAACTCTAAGCAGCATCCCAGTTCAGGAATTTTTGGATTTGCTCCGGGAGAGTCCTTCCCGGTTTATGGTTTGCTTGTCCACTTAAATTGGGTTTTCGGGCTTAAATTATATTTTGAGGCTAAGTTAGATCTTATACAGTGATCGGTGGTCAGGTATAATAATCGGAATAAACTTCTTCTAAATAATCCTCAAGACCGTAGCCAATGTCACCGGTGTCGATTATTATTTTTTTTGCACGCTCAGCAAACGCGTGGAGTATATTTTTCTTTTTCATAAGTTTTAAAGCGGTAGCATAAGTGGTTTGTATACTTGAATAGAACCTTTCGCCCAGGTCGCCACATTGGTTAATGAATTTAATACCAGTCTCCACACAAAAAAGCATGAGGTTAGCCTCCAGATAGGAAGAAGGCCCAAGTTTCCTGAAGTCACTAATTGCTTGGTTGCCTTCTTTAAGTTTAAGGTCAAATCCATGGATAAATAGCTTCAAATACTTTTTCCAGATACTGGTCAAAAAGTTTTTGTTCGTTTGGATGTATATAAAAGTCAAAAAACGCTTTAACCGATTTGTTTTTTTATATAACTCGACAATGAGGTCAATCAATTTGGAATTTCAGGAGGTCGGAGGAGGAGATACCCTGGGATTCGGGGGAGGAGCGGGGGCGGTTGGAGGATTTTAAGCCGGTCGGTATATAAATAATCAGAGGAGGAATTGGGGAGGTAGAGGCCGGTGCTTAATAAAGAAAGTTGTTTGATGAAGAGGCGGCGTGATTCTGATGAGGATATCGGGGTCATGTTTTAATTATTATTCAGCTATGATTTTATTTTTTATGGATTAATAAAAATTATTGATAGAGAATGCTTTGCAACCATGCAGCCAAACCTACTGAAAATTTAGCAAAGGACAAACCTGGACGGTTAATCAGGGGAATCTACCCCCACGATTTAGTTTGTGTAGAGTAATCTTTTAGAATGATCCTTTCAGATTTTTAATCTTGTCAATTTTTAAAAATGGTAAAGTATTTATCAAAAACAAAAATCCTATTTCGTTTAAATCCCGTTAATTCTTTTAAAATTCCATTTTTTACAAAATCTTCAATTAATTTATAAGATGAAACCAAGGACAAGTTGGTCGCTTTAGCTACATCCTCCGCGTCCAATAAGGGGCTTTGAAATAAATAATCTAACAGTGTTTTTGCGATGGCAACTTTTTTACCCATATTGTAAATCCTTTTTTCTTCACAATCTTTTTTCAATTCCAATATATCTTTTAAGGATTGCACGCTACTATGAGCAGTTTCTATCACGCCTTGCATAAAAAATTTCATCCATCCTATAAGATCATTATTCATACGCACACGAGTGAGGTTATCATAATAATAAGTTCGATTTTTTTCAAAATAATCAGATAGATATAAAACCGGTTTTTTCAGAATTTTTTGATCCACCAAATAAAGCGTAACCATCAAACGTCCGACTCGTCCGTTTCCATGCAAAAATGGGTGGATGGTTTCAAACTGATAATGCGCCAATGCAATTTTCATTACATGCGTCAGACCAGTATCTGTATTGTGCATGAATTTTTCCAAATCGCTCATCATGGAATTTACTTCTTCCCAAATTGGAGGTATGAAGGCCGCATTACTTAATGAACTTCCACCTATCCAGTTTTGACTTCTTCTGAATTCTCCGGGAAGTTTATTTTCACCTCTTACACTCTGCATTAGATCATCATGAGCCTGTTTTAACAATCTTGAAGAAAGTGGTAGTTTATCCAAAGCCCTAAGAGCATTGTTCATAGCCGTTACATAATTATTCACCTCTTGACGGTCGTTACGTTGCTCAGGACTTACATCCTTTTCGGCCATTAAAGCTTCTTCCATATTGGTTTGTGTGCCTTCAATACGACTGGATACGGTTGCTTCTTTAAGCACATACATACGTATAAAGTGATCAATATTGGGAACCAAATCAGCATAAGCATCCAATTGCCCCAATGCCAGGGCCGACTGCTCTGCCAGACGAGTAAGATCCCGGTTCTCCCAACTATATGTATTATTCACTGAAACTGGCATAAACGACTTATAATCAAGTCGTTTTATAAAGTTACCGGATTTAAATGCCTCTATTTTTAACATTTGCAAAGTTAAATATAAATATTCTTATTTAACTTTGAGGCACTAAGGTTAAATAAGATTTGGCTTATTTAAGTTTGGTGACAGCTAATTTACCCTAAACGGAGCTAAAATTTCATATTAGATGACAATCATTTCCTATTCAGCGCCGCCATAATTTCTCTAAAACAATCCAATCCCGCCTCCAGATTTTCAATAATATCATTTGCCTATACTTCCGGGTCAGGCAAATTGTCCAGATCTGCCAAAGATTTGTCTTTGAGCCACGAGATGTCCACACTCGTTTATCCCGGGTAATGATTTCTTCATAACTAAACTTTCTCCAACGTCCCTCGGGATTGGTTTCTGCTTTATAAGTCTCTTTTCGTTTGTGACGGTTGGTTGGATGGTAACACTCAATGAAATCTTTCAATCTTTCAGCACTTAAATGTTCCTGAACAATTCAGCCGCAATCAGTTAATTGCTTGTCGATAATATCCCGGGCGATTTGCTCGGGGTTTTGATTGGCCATTGATTAATTGAATAGAATTTTGCTTGTGTTAAAATACGATTTTTAGGGGTTACGAAAGTCATAGCAGCTGGGAGGTGATTTCAAAAGACCCTAAAATATAGGTTCGAGGTCCTGAGACAGGCGGAGTTATCCTTTGGGTTATTTAATGTCTGCGCTTTTAGAGGGTTGAGCGGTTGGTTTCCGGTGATCAGAAATAATTTTTTTCCATCATTTGGTAATGATAAACAAGACCTACTTCCCCGGATATCCCGCTATCCCTTTCGCCTCTTCGATCTGTTGCGTATGTCTATTGGTATGTCCCGCCAGAAACAATACAAACTGATAAGCATCCATCTTTCCAAAAGTCCTTACGACGATATGATTGCGCAAATCGAGATCGGTAGTTTTTATAAAGTATTCCAGCAGCGCTCTCTTAGCTTTAAAAGAATCCATGGCCTCGTCAAACGATTTATACCCTGTATTGAGAGGCTCGAAAGGTGTGGCCGTTTTAAATTTACTGCTGCGGTCCATGATATTGTTTTTGATCTGGAAGTCGGTGGTGGTTAAACTGGCTTTGGTGGCTGGGTCTGCCGGTGATTTTAAAGCAGCATCCAGCGTGGTCCGCAAAGCACCTTCTGAATAGGCTATATGGTAAAGACATTCCTGGGGTGACCAGGCATCCTGTCCGGGTTTGAAATTGAGCTGGGCGGCAGAAAGGCCTTTGAGACTTGTTTTTAATTCTTTAGTGGTCCATTTGATAAACGTGAGCAACTCTTTCCGCTCTTCTTTGGTCATCGGTTGGGAATAAACAAGATTGGATAGGAGAACGGCAAGACAAAGAGTTAGAAGTTTTTTCATAGTATTGGAATATACCCACGAAGATAAATTGAATTGAGTTAAATAGTCCGTATTTCCGGACAGTCGGAAAGCCCTGAAGTCCAGAGGTCATCTTACTTCTCGCTGCTCGGATTTCGCACGAAGACACGAAGGACACAGAGAATAAAAAAATTGAATCTCTTTACTTTTACCCGGTCGGAGCCTAGTTCCCGAGGTTTCACACCTCCCAAACCAGGGCTCGTTGCTCGCTACTCGCTACTCGCTAACACGCTACGATTTCTTCTTCCCCAGATACTCCTCCATCCATTCCACATTAGTCTGCATCGTTTTGAGCACCATACGCGGCTCGGTCGGACCATGAGGTTGCCGGGGCAAGGCCAATAAACGGACGGGCACATTTCTCCTGCGCAGCGCATTGTAAAACATGACGGCATTGCTGAATGGTACACGTTGGTCCGCTACCCCATGTTGTAAAAGCACCGGTGTTTTTACGTTTTGAACAAATCGCAACGGGGAGTGGGCATCGTATTGGCTCCAATCGTCCCAGGGATTGGATTTAAAATAAGAGGGTAAAAATCCTTCAATATCGTCGGTAAGGTTTTGATGGGCGAGGTCGACGACAGGGGCACCGATACTGGCTACTTTAAACCGATTGGTATGCCCCACAATCCAGCTGCTCATAAATCCTCCATAACTCCATCCCATGACCCCCATTTTAGTGGAATCGGCAATACCCATTTTGATTACCTGGTCGACTCCCGCCATCAAATCCTGGTAATCCATACCACCCCAATCCTGCCGGTTGGCCATTCTGAACGTGGCACCGTATCCGGAAGAGCCGCGCGGGTTGGGTCTCAGTATGGCATAACCCTGTTCGGCTAAAGCAGCAAGAGGATATACTCCTCCGTTGGCTGCCACACAGGTTTGTTGAAAAACACCGGCGGGGCCACCATGTACATTTAATAAAAAAGGGACTTTTTGACCAGCTATATAATTTACCGGAAAAGTCAATAAACCCTCGATCTCCTGCCCATCGGTAGATTTCCATTTAATCACTTCGGTTTTAGGTAATGGTTTGGATGCCCATTCACTATTGATATTCGATACTTTGACCGGGTTAAAACCCAATGCCGGACTGACATAGGCCTGTGGCAAAGTGGAAGAAGTCTGCAATAAAAAGGATAAATGAGTGCCGGTAGAATTTAAAACAGGTGCACTCAAATGTTGTGTGGAATTGGTATTCCAGGTTTTAATGGAATTGCCATCAACACTTAGGAGATAAATACTGTTCAACGTTTTATTGGATTCACTCCAGATCACGGATTGGCCGTCCGAGGTCCAGCCCAAAGGGTTGCCACTCTCATCCGGGGTTGCTTTTAAGCGCCAGGTCTTACCATCTGCTATGGAATAGATTCTGGCATGATCAGGCCCTGACCAATCCAGTGGGTCGGTCGTGCTATGATACACCAGGTATTTACCATCCGGACTAAAGAGAGGGCCCGATTCACCGGCAGCGGTATGGGCAACAGGACTGACCTTATTCGATTCCAGATTAATCATAGAAATATCACTGTATACATTGTCGTTGACTTCCGGTGATTTGCCATGACTAAAAGCAATACTTTTTCCATCGGCACTCCAGTCAAAGGCATTGATATTATAGTTTTCTGTGGTGATTTTTTGGGAAACCTTTTTTCCAGCGCTGTCTTTGACATTCAAACGCAATACATATAAGCGGTTTTGATTGATTTTTTCATCCATAAAATACCAGTCGTTTTTTGATTTGGTATTCTTTTCTTCGTCTTCCGGAGTCGGGTCTGCCATGAGCATCGCTATGGCCTGGCCATCACGGCTCCATTTATAAGAGCTGACCCCTGATTTTACGTCCGTCACTTTTTCAGCTTCTCCGCCGGCAACGGGTAAGAGGTAAAGATTGTTTTTGCCATCACGATTGGATACAAAGGATATCCATTGACCATCCGGGCTCCAACTGGGTTGAATATTGTTTTTATCGCCCCGGGTCAATTGCACGGGTTTGTTTAAAGATTTTAAATCCACTAACCAGATCTGATTGACGTATTCACTGCGATCATCTGTCATCACCGCTTCGCGCTCGGCATAGAGGAGTTTGGTACCGTCGGGAGAAACTACAGTGCCAGCGATGTTTTTTAATTTAAGGCATTGCTCGGGAGACCAGTTGGATTGGGCGGTCAGGGAAACAGCAACAACAGAAATCAGGATGCAACAAATAATTATTTTTTTCATGATAGGCTAAATTATGAGATTGAATTTAAGGAAAATGGTTGATAGGCTAAAGGTTGAGTATGGAGAGGTTTAGTAGTAATAGGGGTTGATTTTTAATTCTTCTTTATATTCCCGAATTATGTTTTTTAGTTCACCCAGGGAACGGGACCCACTTAATTATTTTATAGTAATTTCCATGGAATGAATCATTAGGGTAAACTCTTGTAACGCCAGGCTGAAATTTATAGTCTTGGGATTCCAGGTCAAGTACATAAAAGGCCTCAATACCTCATATTTAGGCTGGTGTAATAGCACCCCGATAAAACTGCCAAAGCAGTTTTCATCGGCCCTTCGGGCAATTTTTGCAGTCAACTGCAAAAATTGGGTTTAATTCCTCTGACAGGGTATTGATTTGTTCTTTTAATAGTTCGTTAAAAACGATCAATTTTTATTACTTAATAGATCTGGATTGTTTTCTTCTTTTTGAATCCACCTAAGTTCGAGGGCGCATCAGGGCATGTAGGTCTTTGCTGGTATACGTATTGATTATTTCTTTCATCAAGGCTTCTTTTTCAATTTTTCCGGGTTTCGGCTTGTTCCAGGTCCGGATGCAATACTTTGGCTAAATCTTTATAAATGGTATTAATGTTTTTAATTTTAGCCTCCTGCAGTCACGGATCTTTTTGATCCGGAATGATTTGTTTGGCTAATCTTTATCAGACCACTCCCGAAGCTAAGACCTTTTTATTTGCGATTATATGGAAACTTTATAACCCTTAACCTTCTAGTTTATTTTTCGAAACTTTCCCTATACACCATCGCAAATTGACAAGGATAGGATGAAGAGAGTTTAATCTTACTTAATTGAGTTGGATTCTGTGGCCACTCAACTATAGATTTACAACCCAACAAGTTAATGGGCGACTAAAAATTATCCTTTCCAGTCAACACCTGTGTCTTTCCAGCTTCGTGAGTTGGCAGAGTTGATCACGGCTTCACATACTTTTTGTGTTTCAAGAGCATCCTGAAAAGTAGGTGAACAAGGTTGTCCTGTTTCCAGACTTTTTAAGAAATCGGCTACCTGGTGAACAAAGCTGTGTTCATAACCAATGCCTAATCCCGGAACCCACCATTTATTCATATACGGTTGGTCGCCATCGGTAACGAGTATGGAGCGCCAGCCTCGCACCATCGAATCATCCTGATAATCAAAATATTCAAGTCTGTTCAGATCATGAAGATCCCAGCGAATGGATGCATGTTCTCCGTTGATCTCAAAAGTATACAACGCTTTATGACCACGTGCATAACGCGTGGATTCAAAGAGACCGAGTGATCCATTCTCGAAGTGACAATGAAAAAGACAAGCATCATCTATACCAACTTTTTGCACTTTGCCCGTGAGCTGATGAACACGATCTTTAATAAATGTCTCGGTCATAGCCGATACATCCTTAATGCCCCCATTGAGCCACATGGCTGTGTCGATGCAATGCGCGAGCAAGTCGCCCGTTACTCCTGATCCTGCAACATCCGAATCAAGGCGCCATAATCCTGTTCCACCTTGTGGAAGAGCAGGACTGATGGTCCAGTCTTGTAAAAAATTTGCACGGTAATGAAAGATACGCCCCAGTTTGCCGGAAGCAACAATCTGCTTTGCAAGTGTAACGGCAGGAAGTCTTCTATAGTTATACCATACGGTGTTGGCTACATTTGCTTTTTTAATTACATCCACCATGCGTTGTCCCTCCGCCAGTGTTCTTGATAGTGGCTTTTCACACAAAACCATTTTGCCAGCAGCCGCTGCCGCGATGGCAATCTCTGCATGCGTATCATTGGGTGTACAAATGTCAACAGCATCAATATCATCACGCGCTATTAGATTTTCCCAATCCATTTCCACAGACTCAAAACCCCATTGACTGGCGAATGCCTTGACTTTATCTTCACTTCGAGAACACACAGCTTTTAATACCGGATGAAACAGCAGTTCAGGAAAAAAATTACCCACACGATTATAACCGTTGGAATGTGTTCTGCCCATGAATCCTGTACCGACCAATCCTATTCTAAGTTGCTTATTATTGCTCATTGTGTAAGTATTTTTGTTCTTATTTTTTAATTACCCACTGCGAGTATGGAGCCAAAAGCATCGAGCCTGATCTCAAAACTCGAGCTCGTTGCTCCCAGCCTGAAACTCTGGTTATCAAACTTCGTACCAACCGTGTTGCTCACGCACTTTGATCATAGTTGCAAGAATATCATTCCACGTTTGCTCAAGATTCATCACATTATTTGGGAACATACAACCATCCCAGCAGATATGTTTAAATGCTTTGGTGAGATTATAGTTTTCATCCCGCAACCAATAACCTGCATCATGAGCAATGTTGAGTTTGCCATTGGGATCAGTAGCCAGGCAATGACGTCCGGTTTTATCATGTGATCCTGAACCGAACACAGAACCATCATTTTGTGCAACGTGAAAATCAATCGTCCATGGCCGAAGCGCTTTTGTCAATGTTTTAAGTGCTTCGTCTAAGGCCTTGCGATCGTTCCAGTCAAAATCTTTTGGAAGGAGGCGATCTTCAGGGCTGTTATAACCCATTGTGTATAATAGCGTGTGTGCCATGTCGGCCTGAAAACCGATGTTCGGACGATCTACTGCTTCGAGTGTATTCAACATCGCTCTCCAGCTGTGCATACCACCCCAACAGATTTCACCTTCAGCAGCGAGTTTTTCATCATAATCAGCAGCCACATCACAGGCTTCACGAAATGTCTGTGCTATACGATTTGTATTGCCTACCGGATCTGCTGCCCACATTTCAGGAGAGCTGGCAGAGTCAATGCGCACTACTCCATATTGACGCACGCCTAACTCACGCAGACGCTTTCCGAATTCACACGACTTGCGGACCATATCAACAAACAAAGCCCGCTCTTCTTTGTTACCCATGGCAGGACCACCCCAGATGGGTGCTACCAGACTGCCAACATTTAGATTGAGACCATTTAGTTGATCTGCAAGTTTTTTAATGTCATCATCGGTGAACGTACCAAGGTCAATGTGCGGGCCAAAAAGGCCAAGATCCACACCATCGAACTTAACGCCTTCCACCTCCGCATTAGCGGTCAGTTGAAGCATCGTGTCGAATGGAATAGCTGGCTCTGAATGAGGACCTTTTCCTACAACGCCAGGCCAGGTGGCGTTATGGAGTCTGGGATAATTATTTTCTGGCATATTGGGTGATATTAAAATGATCTGAAATAAAATATTTTGATATTGATCGAATCTATCCGACAACAAGATCAGGATTGCCCGGACCAAAGTGCTTTAACATCACAATTGGATCTGTAGAAGATGTATTGGTAATCCTTATTCCTTCTTGTGCGGCTTTTTCAGTAATAAAATATTCATCATGAGTAAGCTGACCGTAACGAATCAATGCAGGGGTCTCCACATCCCAGACCCCCATTTTGCCATGACCTTGCATCATAATGATTCCATACGCTGCGTTGTCTTTGATGGTAACCGTAGCGCCCGGTGCAACCGTAAGTTCTTTTGCGCTGAACGCATCTGATTTATAACACACCCAGTTTTCCACATATCCCTGCGCTTGCATTTCATCGATTGACCGCACTGGTTGGGGAGCCATGAAACGTGTTTGAAGAATATTGGGATCCGTGTTGAGCTCCCAGTCGAGAACATCGATCAATTCATCATAATCGCCGATCTTATCTTTTGGTGTTCCATTCCATAACAGTTCTTCAGGAATAATCGCTTCATTCACAAGTGACTGATACATGGCAAACACATCCGAAGCTTTTTGTGGCTCATAAGTACACATGCTTCCTGGTGCATGCAGCATTCCCGGAGGTACATCCCAGCCCGTGCCCGGCTCCAGTTTAAAAGCGGATGAAAAATTGGTAATCTTGTTATCTCCTTTTGTGAAGTCGACAAGACATCTTCTAATTTGTGCTTTCGTGGTGCCCGGTGAAATTCCGAAGAATGTATATGGGAAATCACCACCATGATTATTCAATTGCGGGGGGAAGTAATAGGCTTCTGGTTTCCCCAGCTGACCAATGAGTGCAGCCTTCTTATCATTATGGTGAACGTGATGCGGAAGCGGTCCCATGTTATCAAAAAACTTTGAGTACATCAGCCAGCTTTGAGACTGGTTCCAGAGACGATCTCCGATAACAGCTCCTTTTAACTCATCGATCACATCTTTTAATAATAACAGTATTTCGTTTGCGCCATCTTTAAATACTACAGGACTAAGACCTTCAAATTCTCCCGTAAGGGGGCCATTCTTAGCAGGTGTGGTCGATGACAACCAGCGTTCATCAATACCTCCACGATTACCACCGAGTACATAATAATCATCCGGGTGTAATTTGATTCTTCTGCCCGGAACACAAAACGATCGTGGCACCCATGTTGGGGCCA
>JAWXBI010000143.1:0-3993 GCA_034439915.1 Saprospiraceae bacterium
CATGGTTTCAATCAAACCCATGGTTTCAATCAAACCCATGGTTTCAACCATGGGTCAATATGCCCCGGGATTAATTGAACCGTTTTAACGGTTTACCTAGCCCCAATCAATTCTGCGAATGCAATGCAATCGTATTCCCTTCCGTATCGATAAAAAATGCCATATGCCCGACATCTTCAGAAATATGTGTCTTAGGCATAGTGATTTGCCCACCTGCTCCTTCCACCCTGGAGAGAGCAACAGACAGGTCAGGATTGCCATTCAAGTAAAGTTTTACTCCCGCACCGCTGGGCTCGTGCATTTCACTTTTGACCAAAGCACCGGAGGCTTTTCCGCTTCCCGAGTCGTAAGGGAAAAAGGCCATATCCATACCCATCATGTTGTCGAGGGGCATTTCGATATCGAACAGAGTTTCATAAAATTTTTTAGCACGATGAATATCCGAAACCGAGATTTCGAACCAATTAAGACTGTTTTCCTGGTTTGTCATTATTTAGTTTTTTGTGAAATTAATATATCGCATTTACTCAGCTGTTAGAGTTTTCTTAAATCCATTTGGTTGTATAGAAAGTAACAAAAACTTAATCTTCTATCTCCAGCCAGCGCTTTTGTCCTATTATAGATTAAGATTGTGCAATTTGGTATGTTTCTGTGCTCCATTTAACCGGGCTGGATATTAAACGACTAATTCGGCTTAAATTAGGATTTTAATCTATAGAATATGAAAAGAATACTGTTAGTCCTCCTCAGTCTGAATTCCTTCCTGGCATATAATCAAAATATGCCCATTGGTCAATTTGATCACCATCAGGATGTAGGCAACCCCAAACGGCCGGGCAATGCTACCTATGATGAAAAAAATCAAACCTATATGATCTCAGGCGCGGGGATCAATATGTGGACCAAAATCGACCAGTTTCATTTTTTATGGAAAAAAATCAAAGGCGATTTTACCATTAGCGCCACCATTAAATTTATAGGTGAAGGCGAAGCCGCCCATCGAAAAATCGGGGTCATTGCCAGGGATGAGTTGACCACCAATTCCAGGTATGCCGACGCTTGCGTGCATGGTGATATTTTATCTTCCTTACAATATCGTCCGACCGATACCTCCAATACTGCGCAGGTTGTTCTCCTGTCGTATCATCCTACGGATATTGAATTTTCCAGGAGGGGCAATGTGTTTACGTTTTCTGCAGCCACCTTAGGTGAAAACTATAAATCCGTATCCAAAGAAATGGAGCTCAACGATGAAGTCTATGCCGGATTATTCATTTGTTCCCACCTGGAAGATGTACTGGAAACCGCAGTATTTAGCAATGTACGCATCATCATCCCCGTGCAACCGGATTACCGGCCTTACCGGGATTATATCGGCAGTCACCTGGAAGTGATGGACGTGGCCACCGGGCACCGGAGGATTTTACACAGCGTCCCCAACTCCATTCAGGCACCCAACTGGACCAAAGATGGCAAACACCTGATCTATAATAGTTCTGCAGGTCTGTTGTATAAATATGCACTTGCCGATGGAGCGATTACTGAACTTAAAACTGGTGAAGCCAAAAGCAACAATAACGACCACGTCATATCTTTCGATGGCACCAAACTCGCCATCAGCAATCATGTGGGTGAAAAAAGAATATCCACCTTGTATACCTTGCCTATCACGGGCTCTGACAAACCCATACAGATCACCTCTCCTGATTCGGGTCATTCCTATCTGCACAGCTGGTCACCGGATGGCCGCAAATTGATCTTTACCGGGAATCGCAAAAATCAATACGACATCTGGTCAATCGATATTGCTACTAAAAAAGAAACCGCATTGACCAACTCTCCCACGCTGGATGACGGACCTGAGTACAGTCCCAATGGCCAATGGATATATTTTAATTCCGTTCGAACTGGCACTATGAAACTCTGGCGAATGAAACCAGATGGGTCAGGTCAGCAGCAGGTGACTTTTGATGAATACAACGACTGGTTTCCGCATTTTTCGCCGGATGGGAAATGGATCGTATTTATCTCTTTTCCGGTGGACATTGATCCTAATTCTCACCCATTCTACAAACGGGTTTATCTTCGATTGATGCCCAGCAGCGGTGGTTTTCCAAAAACAATAGCGTATATCTATGGTGGCCAGGGCACCATCAATGTACCGTCGTGGTCGCCGGATGGCAAACGAATAGCTTTCGTAAGTAACAGCAAATTTTAGTCTCGGGTTTCGGCACCATTAAGATTGTTGTCGAGTAAGCATACCTTTTTTATATTGTGTATTGTTTGTAATTTATTCTCTGAAAGAACATACCGTGTTTGAATACCGGAAGACTTTGAATAATGAAATCTTTTGAATAATGACATCACTTAATCGAATGGCATGAAAAGAATAATCTTCCCGTTTTTTCTCTTAGCTAAGGTTTATGATCTGCCGGCACAAGTAGCCTTGGATTCTATCCTCCCTATCCGGGGTATCACCCTGTCTGCACCGAGTCCTGCCGCGATTTGAAATGGTCTGAACCAGGATTTTCGCGATTTAGGGGATTACCGGGATTCATTATCTGAACCAGGATTCTCACGATTTAGAGGATTACCGGGATTCATTGTCTGAACCAGGATTTTCGGGATTTTGGGGATTACCGGGATTCATTGTCTGAACCAGGATTTTCGGGATTTTGGGGATTACTGGGATTTTGGAATTGTCTGAACCAGGATTTTCACGAGTGAGTAGTTCACCTCGATTTTTTTTATCGGATTAAAATCCCTGTAAATCCTATTAATCTCGGTTCAGACAATTAATCCCTGTAAATCCTATAAATCCCGGTTCAGATAATTAATCCCGTAAATCCTTTAAATCCCGGTTCAGACAGAATCACCATCCCGTAAGATCAGATGTTGCTGGATTATAGAAGAAGATTTGAAAATAAGATTAGCCATTGAAATTAAGATTACCATTTCGCCTAATTTATCCAGAGGAAACACTATTGCACTCGTAGACTTAGGCAATCCTCCGCTATTGATCATTACACCTTCTGCTGAAGATTACCAACTTAGAGTAGTTATACAAGTGTGTAATATCAAATCGATGTACAATCATTTAAGATCCATTCTTCACCGGTCATAAAAAGTAGAATCGTTGAATCGTTGAATTGTGGAATTGTCAGTCCCGGTAGTCCGGGCGTTGAAAAGTCCTTAAGCCGATTTATGCCTGAACTGAAAGAATGCTGAATTGCTGAATTGCTGAATTGTTGAATCGTTAAATTGTAAGCCGCCCCTTCAACCCAATACATGTGGAATTGTAGAATTGCCAGTCCATCCATCTATCAATCGGGAAGTCGGGAAGTCCGAATGTCGGGAAGTCAGACTATATTTAAACAAAAATCAGCTATGAAATCCGTTTTTATTTTCTTATCCCTTTGTTTAATTATAATATCGAGCACGTACAGCCAGAAATTTGAAAGCCTGGATAAAAGCCCGATGGATATGGTTTATTACCCCGACAATTATGCGCACGATCGCAAGTTTGCTCCTCAACTGATCGGTCAAGACACGGCCCTGGTCAGAATAATTTACAGTCGACCGTCAAAAAAGGATAGGGAGATTTTTGGCAAATTGATCCCTTATGGAAAAGTATGGCGGACCGGAGCCAATGAAGCACCTGAACTCAAAGTATATCGCGATCTGACGTTGGGCGGGCAACAGATAAAAGCCGGCACCTATGCCCTGCTCACTATTCCAGATTCATCCGAATGGACTATTATCCTTAGTTCAGACCTCGACCAATGGGGCGCTTACAGTTACTCGGAAAACAAGGATGTGCTACGCTTCAAAATTCCCGTCAAACAAACCGACCAGGTTATTGAAAACTTCTCCATCCGCTTTAAGAAAAAGGATGCAAATATGGCGGTAATGCACCTGGCCTGGGACAGGACATTGGTGGAAATACCACTGGGACTATGAGGCGATAAATTGTTGAATTGTTGAATTGTTGAA
>JAWXBI010000144.1:0-40274 GCA_034439915.1 Saprospiraceae bacterium
GAGACATAGTATTTGTTACAACCCCAATCTGATTTTTTCGTCGCTCGCTTTGCTCGTTATGGTCATAGCGCTGCGCTATCGTCGCTCGCTTTGCTCACCGCTTGCTTCTCTCGCTGTGGGTAATAGGACAAATTAGAATTGCCTTGACACTAGATTCATTTTGAAACAATACCGATATGTATCATATATTGATTAAATTTATATATGAAAAGAGCGCTATTGGCATTGACCGTGGTTCAAATGCTTTTTAATCTTCAGGCACAGGAATCCTTTCCCAAGAATGACATTGATTTTATAAAAAAGGAATGTTATGCCTTTACCAACGCCACCCTGATCAGGGACGCCGCCCAACCTCCCCTCACGAATGCCACACTCATCATCCGAAAAGGGAAAATTGAATCAATAGGCCAGAACCAACCGGTCCCGGCAGATGCAGTCAAAATTGATTGCAAAGGGAAATTTATCTATCCATCATTTATTGATATTTATTCCGATTATGGCACGCCAGCTGTTCCAATGCCTTCTGGCAGAGGGTTTGGAGGCCCTGCCCAAATGAATAACGAGGCAAAGTATCCAGCCGGATGGAATGCAGCCATTAAGCCCGAAAACGAAGCTGCTAAAGTATTTCAGGTAAATGAAGCAAGGGCGAAAGAATACCGCAACAATGGTTTTGGAGTAGTCAATACGCACATTGCAGACGGGATTGTAAGAGGCAGCAGCGCATTGGTTAGTTTGGCCAATATAAATGAAAACCTGGCGATGATCCGGCAACGGGGTAGCTCGCATTTTTCCTTTTCTAAAGGCAGCTCTACCCAGGATTATCCGGGTTCATTAATGGGTTCGATTGCATTGATCCGTCAGACCTTCCTGGATGCCAAATGGTACGCCACTAAACCGGTGACTGAAGGAATAAATTTATCGCTGGAAGCTTTTAACGGGTTACAACAATTGCCCATGATCTTTGAGGGCAATGACAAGTGGAACGATCTGAGGGCCCTCAAGATTGGAAAGGAATTTGGACTTCAGTTTATTGTATTGGCAGGCACCAATGAGTATCAAAGAATTGAAGAATTAAAAAACACGGCTGCTAAATTCATAGTACCCTTAAATTTTCCGAGCGGACAGGAAGTGGAGGATCCTAATGATGCCAGACTAGTTGTTTTATCCGATCTTAAACATTGGGAAATGGCCCCTTCCAACCCCGGAAGCCTGGAAAAAGCCGGGCTCCCGTTTGCCTTGACGATGTATGGGATACGGGAATCTTCCGCTTTTTTGCCTAATCTCAATAAGGCGATACAAAACGGATTGACCGAAACAAAAGCACTGGATGCACTTACCAGAGAACCCGCTAATTTTTTGGGGATCTATGATCTGGTGGGTTCTCTTGAGGTTGGCAAACTGGCCAATTTTATTATTACTTCAGGACCTCTGTTTAAAGAAAAAACAACACTTGTTCAAAACTGGGTTCAGGGAATCGGTTACACTATAAAAGCGGACGAGTGGGCACCCCAAAATGGAGAATATACGCTGACCATCAATAACGATACGTATAAGTTGAACATTTCCGGGGATAATCCAACCCGCCCTTCTGTTTCCATAATTGGAAAAGACACCCTCAAGGCGGACCTTAAAGTCAATGGTAAACTGGTAAACCTTTCCTTTAGTTTTAAACAGGATAGCACTAAAATTACCCGTTTAAGTGGAATCGTTTTAGGGAATAGCTGGAGTGGGACCGGCCAACTTGCCAATGGTGATTGGGCGAGATGGGCGATTCAAAAAAATGATGGAGAATTTTCGAAAGCGGTGACGGAACGAAAAGAAACGACCAGAAAAACCGCGGAAACTGGAAAGGTGATGTACCCCTGGCAGGGCTTCGGATGGACTGAACCCCCTGTGGCGCAAGACTTGCTTATTAAAAATGCAACGGTCTGGACCAGTGAAAAGGAAGGCATTCTAAAAAGTACCGATGTATTGGTTCAGAATGGGAAGATTGCCAGAATCGGTAAGAATCTTTCTGCATCCGGTGCCAAAATAATAGACGCGTCCGGACTGCACTTAACTGCAGGAATCATAGATGAACATAGTCATATCGCAGCTACCGGAGGGATTAATGAGTGCACCCAATCTGTTACCGCTGAAGTCAGAATAGCCGACGTAATCAACCCGGACGATATTAATATTTACAGACAACTCAGCGGAGGGGTCACCGCGTCTCACATTTTACATGGCAGTTGTAATGCTATCGGTGGACAAACCCAATTGATTAAATTAAGATGGGGCAAAAGCGCTGAAGAACTGAAGTTTGCAGGTTGGGATGGATTTATAAAATTTGCATTGGGGGAGAATGTCAAACGAACCAGCAATACTCAAAACAATCGGTATCCGGATACCCGCATGGGTGTCGAACAAGTGTTGGATGATGCGTTTTTAAGAACCAAACAATACCAGGAGGCCGGCGAGGGCAAAAGAAAGGATCTGGAACTGGAAGCCCTTCTTGAAATCATTAATCAAAAAAGGTTTATAACCTGCCATTCGTATATAGCCAGTGAAATTCTGTCTCTGATGAAAGTGGCTGAGAAGTACAATTTTAAGGTAAATACGTTTACCCATATCCTGGAAGGATACAAAGTAGCCGATAAAATGAAACAACATGGAGCAGCAGCATCCAGTTTTTCTGACTGGTGGGCTTATAAAATGGAGGTACAGGATGCCATTCCACAAAGCCCTTATATCATGGATAAAGTAGGGTTGAATGTCGCCATCAACAGCGATGATGCGGAAATGGCCAGACGGTTAAATCAGGAAGCCGCCAAAAGTGTTAAGTACGCCGGTATGAAAGAAGAAGACGCGCTCAATATGGTCACCATCAATCCAGCAAACATGCTTCATGTGGGTAATAAAACAGGCAGTATTAAAGTAGGAAAGGATGCCGATATCGTTTTATGGAATGAACATCCATTGAGCATTTATGCCAGGGCAGAAAAAACAATTGTCGACGGTGTTGTTTATTTTGACCGCGCAAAGGATGCAGAAAAACAACAAGAAATAAATAAAGAAAAAAGCCGGTTGATCCAGAAAATGATATCCGCGAAAAAAGGCGGGGAACGTATGGAACCTGCCCTCCCTGCGTTTCAGGAGGAAGATGAGTGTGAAATGGACCATGCCCATGGAAAAGGGCTGTGGCACCGGCTTGAACAAAGAATAGTAGAATCCATTCAAACTCAAAATGATTAACCATGAACAAACGATATCAACCCATTCTAAAGTTCATCCTTTTTATAACTTGTTTGTCGCCGGTTTGGTCAGCAAAGGCACAAGAAACCATTTATCCGGTATCGAACCACCAGGGCACCGTGGCCATTACCGGAGCAACCATCCATATCGGAAATGGAAAAGTGATTGATAAGGGTACCCTGGTCATAAGGAATACAAAAATTGAAGCAGTAGGCGCTTCTGTGGCAATACCCGGAGGAAGTCGGGTGATCCCGGCTAATGGCGCTCATGTGTACCCCGGAATAATTGCATCCGGTACCAATCTTGGATTGTCTGAAATATCCAGTGTCCGGGCTTTATCTGATTTTTCCGAAATCGGGGACTATAACCCCAGTGTAAAAGTAATTACGGCATACAATGCAGAATCCAGGGTCATACCAACCGTGCGCAGTAATGGAGTCCTCTTGGCTCATATCACGCCAAGAGGAGGTACGATCAGCGGCACCAGCAGTATCGTACAACTCGACGCCTGGAATTGGCAGGATGCGGTATACAAATTAAACAATGGAATTCACCTCAACCTACCTGCCATGATAAACCGTCCCAGGCCTTTTGCCGCCTTACAAGGACTTAACCAGGGACCACCTGCGGATGCCATTAAAACAGCATTGCTTAAAGTGGATGAAATCAGAAATTTTTTAAGAGAGGCTCAGGCGTATGCAGTTAAACCTGAACCCACCAATTTGAAATATGAAGCAGTCAAAGGATTGTTCGACCGGACCCAAAAATTATTTATTCATTGTGACCTGGTCAAGGAAATTATGATAGCCCTGGATATTAAAAAGGAATTTAATCTGGAGGTGGTCATTGTAGGTGGCAGTGACAGTTGGATGGTGGCCAATTTGCTTAAAGAACAGGGAGTTCCCGTGATCCTGAGTGAACCCCATACACTACCTTCGACTGCAGACGATGCCGTAGATCAACCTTACAAAACGGGATACCAGCTAAAACAAGCCGGAGTATTGTTTTCAATAAGCCTGGATGCCAACGATGGGTATTGGCAACAAAGATGCCTCCCGTTTCAGGCCGGCACCATGGCTGCTTATGGACTGTCCAAAGAAGAAGCACTGCAGGCGATAACGCTGGATGCAGCCACTATACTGGGCATTGATAAAATCACCGGCAGCCTGGAAGTGGGTAAAGATGCCAATGTAGTAATCAGTCAGGGAGACATCCTGGATATGAAAAGCAGTAAGGTTACCCATGCCTTTATCCAGGGAAGGGCGATTGACCTGAACAATAAACACAGCCAGCTGTTTGAAAAATATAAATTTAAATACGGTATTAAATAATTTACACTTTTAAGGTGTCCACGGCCCGGTCGATGACCTCCCTGGGTACAGGTACTAAGCTGAGCTTTTCATCTATCCAGGTTTGGCACTCCTGCATCAATACGATTGGATCCTCATTTTGATACGCATGGTCAGGGAAGTGTACATCCACTTTCGTTTTCCATTTGCCGAATTGTTTAATAAAATGAGTGAGAAGGGAATCCCCGGGAATCCAGAAGTCCAAGGCAGGCTGGTGGTAGACCATGGCTAAAGGGATTATAGGAATTTTTTCCTCTACTGCTATTTCGAATGCCCCTTTTTTGAACTCTTTGGTAAGTTGTAATACACTCGTAGTCCCTTCCGGGCATAAAAAAATACTTAAGTTTTGACGGAGTTTTTGCCGCATAGCTTCTTTTACCTTATTCCTGCTCGTTTTATCGTGTCGCTGGACGAATAAGATGCCGGTTTCTTCTGACGCGAGACCGATCAGCGGATAACGCTCAATTTCGGCTTTCCCAATGGGCAAAAAATGATAATAGTGGAGCGCCAGTATAGGATCAGAAAAACACCGGTGATTTGAAATGTATATCGCAGGTTGTATTTCCCCGAAATGTCCGAACCGGGTGATCTGGTATCCCAGGATCTTACCCATGATTTTAATACAGATTTTTCTGAACCTGAATGCCCGATGGATGTTCCGGCCCAGGATCAGTGCAGAAATAAGATACGCAGATAAAAAAACCAGGATTAATAGAACTAATAATATAATTCGCAGCCAGGCCAGAAGATATTTCATTTAATGGTTGCGGATTACAGTCAACGTGTTATAAATCAAACCAACATACGAACAGGTTCTTCCAAAAGATTTTTTAAAGTTTGTAAAAACTGCGCTCCACTGGCCCCGTCTACCACCCGGTGGTCACAGGATAAAGTGACTTTCATAATATGGGCAATTTCTATTTTTCCATCCTTTATGATGGGCTTTTCAACAATTCCACCTACGGCGAGGATGCAGGAATCAGGTGGGTTGATGATCGCGGTAAATTCATCTACGCCAAACATACCCAAATTGGAAATGGTAAACGTATTGCCCTGCATTTCATCGGGCTGGAGTTTACGTTCTTTAGCTCGTTGGGCAAGGTATTGTACTTCGGCATTGATTTGGGTAAGCGTCTTGATGTCCGCAAATTTTACCACGGGAACCAGGAGGCCTTCCGGGACTGCTACGGCAACGCCGATATGAATTTGATGATTTTCACGAATAACATCCTGAATCCAGGATGAATTAAGCATCGGATGTTTCCTTAATGCCAGAGCTGTCGCCTTTACGACCAGATCATTAAAAGAAAGTTTAGAAGGTGCAATGGTATTCATGGCTGCTCGGGCACTTACTGCCTTGGTCATATCTATCGCCATCGTCACATAAAAATGTGGAGCTGTAAACATACTCTCACTCAGCCGGCGGGCAATAGTTTTCCTCATCATACTGAGTGGCTTATCCTCATAGGATGCTCCATTGTTTTCTATACCTAAAGCCGGGGAAGAAGGTGCTGTTTTGGACGCAGTCGACGGTGCAGTCGTTTTATGTTGGACAGCGGCTTGGACATCCCTCTTTACAATCCGGCCGCTATCACCGGTACCTACCATTTTATTTAAATCAATTCCTTCTTCACGGGCAATAGCTTTTGCCAATGGTGAAGCCTTGACCCAACTATCCTGCACACTAGCAGGAGGTTCAGTGGTTTCAGCAGAATCAAGAGCCGGCGTTGCGGTTGCCCCCGAAGTTTGAACAGCCGGTGAATTGGATTCTGCATTTGATGGGGTGGTTTCCGGGCTTGCTGCAGGGGCTGGCGCACCCGACCCTGATGCCTCCAGGGCTGTCTTATAATCCTCTCCCTTTTTTCCTATAACCGCTAAAATTGAATTTACCGCTATGGTACCTTTCTCAACGCCGATGTATAATAGATTGCCGTCGTAAAAACTCTCCAGATCCATAGTTGCTTTATCGGTTTCCACTTCGGCCAGGACATCCCCAACCTTGACATCGTCGCCTACTTTTTTATGCCATACCAGTATGTTTCCTTCTTCCATCGTATCACTCATACGGGGCATTCTGATTACTTCAGCCATTTTGTAACTATTTGAGGCGTAAAGATAGCTGGGAGTTTGCACTTTTCGAATATCATCTCCTCAGGTCCAGGTAAATTGCCATGCGTTCTATTCTGGACATGGTTTGAATCTGGAATGATATTAATTTATAAATTTGTGATTCCAAGCAGCTAATACATGAAATTTTCATCCAAACTATTAGAAGAAGTGATGCTGGCTTTTCATTCCCTCCCCGGGGTGGGCAAAAAATCTGCTTTGCGGATGGCCCTTCATATCATGAAAAAAGACCCTGAATACTCAAAAAAATTTTCAGAAGCGATCTGGCATGCCAGAAGCCATGTCAAAACTTGTATACAATGTTTCAATTTTGCCGATGAAGAATTGTGTTCAATTTGTACCAGCCCCCGCAGGGATATCAGGACCATTTGTATCGTAGAAAGTACCCGGGATGTCATGGCTATTGAGGATACCAACCAGTATCAGGGATTGTACCACGTGCTGGGTGGGGTCTTGTCCCCTATTGACGGGATCGGACCGGCACAGCTTCAAATAGATCCATTAATCAGCCGATTGGGCAACGGCAATGTAAAAGAGTTGATCATGGCCATTAATCCCACTATAGAAGGGGAAACGACCATTTATTATCTCACCAAACTTATCCAATCTTTTCATATTCCGGTATCGGTCATTGCCAGAGGCGTTTCATTTGGTGGTGAACTGGAATATGCCGATGAGATGACCTTAGGCCGGTCCATTCTTGCCCGTACCCCTTACCAGCTAAAACTCGGTGGAGGTTAGATGGATCTCACCGTCATTATACTGAATTTTAATGTCAGGTATCTTTTAGAATCGTGTCTGGAATCCGTCTTCACGGCGATCGCTTCTATCCCTTCCGAAGTCATAGTGGTTGACAATGCTTCCACCGATGAATCGGTGGCCATGGTCCAAACCCGGTTTCCTCAGGTTATCCTTTTGACCAATTCAGAAAATCTGGGATTTGCAAAGGCCAACAACCAAGCTATACGCAGGGCCAGGGGACGAAAGATTTTGATACTAAATCCCGACACCCTGGTCAATAAACAAGCTATAGTCTCCGGGTCTGAATACCTGGATCGTTATGACCGGGTAGCGGCTGTAGGAGTAAAGATGACGGATGGCAATGGTAATTTTCTGAAAGAATCCAAAAGAGGATTTCCTACCATGTGGTCGTCCTGGTGGAAACTTACCGGGATAAGTCGCTGGTTTCCTACCCACAACCAACTCAATCACTATTATCTGGGACACCTCGATAAAAACGGTACCCACGAAGTAGAAGTGTTGACCGGTGCTTTTTTGATGGTTAAGAAAAACATCCTTGACCAGTTAGGGGGATTTGATGAAGGTTATTTTATGTATGGGGAAGATATTGATTTATCACATCGGATCAGGCAGTTGGGCTACCAACTGGTCTATTTAGGTAGTGCATCCATCACCCATCTCAAAGGGAGGAGCTCAAACGCACATTCCATTCAGCATGTCCGTAATTTTTACCAGGCCATGCTGGTCTTTGTAAAAAAATATTATACCCATCCGGGTACTAAATGGTTAATGACAATAAGTATCTGGCTGGCTGGGATATTTTCATGGGTGAAAAGAAAAATATTTTTCCATTTCCTTCCTTTGACCGACCTGATACTGATTACAGGGACCATTTATCTGATACAACTAATTTGGTCCAGGTACTGGTTTGGTGATCCGGATTATTTTTATCACCCTGCCTTTTTTTGGAATGCTTTGGGATATTTAATCATTTGGTCCGTTTCGTTGTTTTCCGCAGGGGCTTACCGAATTCAACGGTCATCACCGGGTTTTATAGGTTTTCAGGCAATAATTTCAGGTACCCTGGTTATTCTGTTGCTTTATAGCCTGCTGCCCGAAACCTGGCGAACGTCAAGGGCAATAATTCTGTTAAGTGGTTTTATTTTAGCTGCAATTATCCCGTTGAGCAGGACCTTACTCAAACCACAAGAATTTGGATACCGGGCTTTATTATTTGGCGATGAGATGGCTGAAAAAAAATTAAATGGTCTTTTCAGGAGACTGAGCTTAAAAAATTTTTTTGCTTATATATCGAGACTGGATCCCGGTAATCAGACTATTCCCTTGGAAAATAAACGGGCCAAATTGTTTGAAACCGTAACTAACCAAAATATCACCCATATCCTCTTAGCCCGTACTCCGGAATGGAAGCATACTTTATTAAACCTGACCCGCTCCCGGATTGGCAATGTAATTTATATGCTGGAAGACCAGGACACAAATAATTTTACTAACCCAGGTCCAATACCCGGTCTGACGGAAGTCACTATCCGGTTAAATATTCCGGTATATAAATTAAGTAAATTAATAGTAAATGTTTTTTGTTCCCTGCTGATTTTGCCCTGGGCTTGGGTATTGCCTGAAATCCGGCATAATTTTATCCAATTGGTTACCGGTAAAAAACAATGGGTTTCCTATCAAACCCCTGCTGATCCGGCTTTGCCCATGCAAAAAGACGGCCTTTGGCAGCCCGCAAACCATTTTGGATCGCAACCTGATTTTTCCTTTGAGGTAAATTTTGAGTATGCACAACATTATAACCCCATGAAGGATATCAGGATAATATTGAGTAAATTGTTTAAAATAAGTGAATGACAACACCTTCCCTTAGCCCAGAAAAATTGCTCAACTTATCAAGTAAGTATTTATCAGAAACGATCCGTTTGCGCAGACACCTGCACCAACATCCGGAACTGTCTTTTGAAGAATACCATACGGCAGATTTTATTGAGCAGACCCTGAAGGGATATGGGATCCCTTCCGTGCGTTTGGGAAAAACCGGGGTGATTGCCGTGCTGGAAGGTCAGGCCAAAGGTGAACGAGTTCTGGCCCTTCGGGCGGATATCGATGCCCTCCCCATCCAGGAAAATTCCGATCAAAATTATGCGTCGAGAAACCCCAATATTATGCACGCCTGTGGTCATGATGTCCATACGGCTTCATTATTGACGACAGCCAGGATATTGTCAGAAAATACAGCAGCCTGGGGAGGAAAAATTAAAATCATTTTTCAACCGGCAGAAGAAAAATTTCCTGGTGGGGCATCCATACTTATTGAGGAAGGAGTGCTTCAAAATCCAGCTCCGGACATTATCCTCGCCCAGCACGTTTTTCCTGAATTGGAAGCCGGTAAACTGGGATTCAAAGAAGGCCCGTTTATGGCATCAGCGGATGAAATTTATATAACCGTACATGGCAAAGGGGGACATGGAGCCATGCCACACAAGACCAGGGATACTATACTGATTGCCTCGCACATCATTGTTGCACTTCAGCAAATTGTAAGCCGGAATAACAATCCGCTGACTCCATCGGTATTGACTATTGGAAAAATTCAGTCCACCGGTGGCGCTACGAATATTATTCCCGGTGAAGTAAAAATTGAAGGCACTTTCAGGACTTTTGATGAAGTGTGGAGAAATGAAGCAAAAACCTTAATCCGGAATATTTGTGAAGGGACAGCCCATGCCATGGGTGGTAGTGTGGATTTGGATATTAAAAATGGATACCCGGTACTCCTGAATGATTTAAATCTTACCCAATTGATGAAATCCTGGGCAAAGCAGCTGTTGGGGCCCGACCAAATTGTCGATCTGCCGATGCGCACTACAGCAGAAGACTTTGCTTACTATTCTCAAATGATGCCAGCCTGTTTTTATCGCCTGGGTACTTCAAAACCCGGCCACGCAGGGGAAAGAAGGGTTCATACCCCGGATTTTGATATTGACGAACAAGCCCTGGTTACCGGTGTTGCCTACATGGCTTTCGCTGCTATAAACTGGTTGAATTTAAGGTAAATAGACACATTTATATATTTATAATATTTAAAAAATTAATATTATAGTAGTTATAAATTATAATAATATTTAATGTATTTTGCTGCCTGAATATATTTTGATCATGACTAAGATATTGATTGCAGATGATGAGCGTAGTATCCGGCGAACGCTAAAAGAAATACTGGAATTTGAAAAGTTTGTCGTCGATGAAGCCTGTGACGGTTTGGAATGCTTGAGCAAAATTAAACAACAGGAATACGATGTCGTCCTTTTGGACATTAAAATGCCCAACCTGGACGGATTGGAGGCCCTGGAAAGGATACAACAGATCAACCCTGACCTTCCGGTCATCATGATCAGTGGGCACGCCAACATTGATACAGCAGTGGACGCGGTTAAAAAAGGGGCATTTGATTTTATCAGTAAACCTCCTGACCTCAATCGAATGCTGATCACGATACGAAATGCAATGGACAAGACTTGCCTTATTTCGGAGAAAAAAGTCCTGCAGCACCGGATAAGTAAAAGTAAAATTCAGGAGATCGTGGGTGATTCTACGGCTATTTCCAAAGTCAAGGAAACTATCGCACGGGTGGGGCCTACCGAAGCCCGGGTTTTGATTACCGGTGAAAACGGGACGGGTAAAGAATTAGTAGCCCGTTGGATCCATGAATTCAGCGGCAGGCAACATGGGCCAATCATTGAAGTCAATTGTGCCGCGATTCCTTCTGAGCTCATTGAAAGCGAATTGTTTGGTCATGAAAAAGGTTCTTTTACATCTGCTATAAAACAGAGGCTGGGTAAATTTGAATTAGCCCATGGGGGCACCTTGTTTTTGGATGAAATTGGCGACATGAGCCTTTCTGCACAAGCAAAAGTACTCCGGGCATTGCAGGAAAACCGTATTACCCGGGTAGGGGGTGACCGTGAAATCAAAGTCGATGTGCGCGTCATTGCGGCGACCAATAAGGATATGAGAAAAGAAATTGAAGCGGGAAGATTCCGCGAAGACTTATATCATCGTCTGGCTGTAATCATAATAGAAGTGCCTTCATTGAATCAACGGTCAGAAGACATACCAATCCTGGTGGAACATTTTAATTTGCAAATTTGCCAGGAATACGGGGTCCAGGGAAAATCATTCTCCGATAAGGCTATAAAAGCCCTTCAAAAAGTACATTGGAGTGGTAACATTCGTGAATTAAGGAATGTCGTCGAACGCCTGATCATCCTGAGTAGCGGTAAAATCACTGAAAAAGAAGTATTTGCTTATGTCGTGCCTACGGTATTACATGGCAGCCGATATAGAGATATTTTCGAAAAATTTCAGGATGTCAGAGACCTTAAAGTTTTTATTGAAAAGGAATATGAACAATACCGGGCAGAGTTGGTCTGAATCTAAAAATTAAATATGGCCACTGATTTATCCGATATGAATATTTCATCCCGGTTTCCCAAGGAGATGAAAAAGTGGACCGAACTCAAAGGAGAAAATTCCTGGACTTTGTTTAAGGTCATTGCCGAGATGGTCTATGGATTTGAAGTGTTGAACCGGGTAGGTCCCTGTATTTCCATTTTTGGTTCCGCGCGCACCAAACCAGGTAATTTGTATTTTGAAAAAGCGGTTGAAATCGCAAAAAGACTGACCGACGAAGGTTATGGTATCATCACAGGAGGAGGACCGGGCATCATGGAAGCCGGTAATAAAGGGGCATTTGATGCCAAAGGGGTAAGTGTCGGATTAAGTATAGACCTGCCGTTTGAACAAACGTATAATGAATTTATTGATGGGGATAAAATTTTGAAGCACCGGTATTTTTTTATCCGAAAAGTTATGTTTGTAAAATATGCCCAGGGATTTGTAGTGATGCCGGGCGGTTTTGGGACCCTGGATGAGTTTTTTGAAGTACTTACTTTAGTTCAGACTAAAAAAATAAGCCGGGTACCTATAATCCTTTTTGGAATAAAATATTGGGAAGGACTCCGGAAGTGGCTGGTAGATACCGTTGACCAGGAAGCTCATAATATTAATCCTCAGGATATGGATCTGTTCCATATTACCGACGATGTAGAGTCGGTCGTATACCATATCAATGACTTTTACGGAGCCAGGGATGACCGGTACAAACATAATTATGAACTTTAACCCAGAATTCAGATACAAGCAACTTGTAGGGTTTACCAACTAACTTTACGCATTGCTCCTGGTGCAGCTCTTGCAAAGTATCCACCCCGTAAAGCATCTAAAAAATTTTCTCAAGACACTGAGGCCTGTACATAGGCAGTTCTGAATATTGGTTTACAAACTTCGGCTATAAAATGTAATAAATCCTTCTATCCCGTAGGGATTTTCTATAGGTAAAAACACGTATGGGTAAATACGGCGTGCTGTAGGTACGCCCTGTCATACATACTGAGGCCTTTACATAGGCAGCTCAGAATATTGGTTTACAACTTTCGGCTATAAAATGTAATAAATCCCTCTATCCCGAAGGGATTTACTATAGGTAAAAATACGTAAGGGTAAATATGGCGTGCCAGGTTTTGCCGTAAGTACGCCCTGTCATAAATAAGGTATTTTGTAAAGTTTATTGAAATACCTTATCCGATTAAAATGTCTATTTCCGACTTCATGATTTGCTGGATGCTGTACCTACAACAAGCCTGGCACAGGATATCAGGGGTTTTTTTTACCAAAATAAAGTGCCTACGGTACGGAACCAATGTTAACCAGGAGTTGCCCATTTTTTAATGTGCCTTAGGAATATTTCAAAATCAATAAAACAAATGCAAATAAATGGTAATGAATTATTACCTCATCTACAAACCAATACGACGAGTTAGATGGAATTTTGCAGTGGATTGCAAAATCTGCCCGAAGGGCCGCCCCTTGGGCTGACGAAAACTACTTTTGCAGTTTTGTCAGGGTTTAACCCCGACATAATTTGAAAAACCAAATTATCGTCGGCACGAAGTGCAATTTTTGTCGACTGCAAAAATTGGGTTTAAGTCTTAGTGCTACCTTAATCCCTCATTATCCAGGTAAACCCTATCCGCATATTCGTTCTGAACAAGGGGTTGTCGTAAGTCTCATAAAAAGTTTTTCCTGACGGATATAGAAAATATTCCAACCCTTCTACTTTAAAAAATCCCCTGAAATTTTTTAATTGGAAATTGAAGAAAAATTCCAATGATGGATGGAGCCCGGTATTGCTCCGGGATGCATTGTAAAAACCCGCCATCAAAGGGAAATATCCCGTTGTCCTGAATTCTGGTACTATCCGAGTTTCAAAGCCGGTCAATACATCCATCGCTTTTTTAAACCAGGTGTGGTGATAATAAATTTGATGTTGGGTATACCATCCGGGTAGACGCAGCATTTCATTGTCTGAACTGATTTGAATATTGAACCCATGCCTGGAATGAAAATGTCCCAATCGGAACGACTTATCAAAATAAATATGAGTTACACTGACCGCTGTTTTATTTTGCCTGGGCAGTCTTAAACTGTCGAGGTAGATCGTATTGGACAATATGGATTGGTCCAGCCCTGCTTTAAATGCCAGGGCAGCAATGGTCATTGAACCGCCTAACTGGTTAGTCAGTGGTTTATCCAATTCGGCTGCAAATATCGTTTTGTTATAGTTATAGATTTGTTTGTAGGAAATCGGAACCGGCGATCGTTGCAGGATGATATGGCCTTCAAGGCTTCCCAATTTCCTGCTATTTGCCTGCAACTGCCCTTTGAGATAATATTCACCAAGATTTTCTATTAATCCCCACTGGCCTTCAGCATTCAGCGTCAATGTACCAAACAAGGTTTGTTGATATTGACCGATCAGGGACAACAGGTTTAGATTCGACTTATTGGGGCCCTGTTCTATAGTGTAATATTCCTGTTTGAGCCCGGCCATCAGATAGTTTTTATTATTGATCAAACCATCCAGGCGAAATTCGTTGATTATGCCCTTAGCCTTAAGATGAATCTGTTGTGTGTCCCGGACATAAAAGGCATGATAGTAGATCGAATCGAACGTCGAAGTCTGGTCCAGGTAGGAGCCGGACTCTTGCCGGAGGGCGATACGGTGCATGGCTCCCAGGGTTGATCCTTTCCACTTCAGGTTAAACCCATTTTGTACACTGAATTCTCTATCGGTTTGCCGGGAACGGCCATCAACGGTCCCATCCAGTGTTGCTGTGGCTTGTCTGTACTGAGAAATTTTCATCAAACTGTCGGCGTTGGGGATGCCACCATTATCTTGTTGCCGGATATCATTGGTATGATAACTCATTAAAAAATCATAGTTGCCTTTAGGGGCATGATACCAAATGCTGAAAGCACCGTTTCGGTTTTTGGTTATTTGATCGGTAAATTCACCCTTATATTGAATGGAGCGGTAATATAAATCGAGATGAAGCCCGTTTTGAAACGTTTTACTGAACCTGGATTCGAGTTGCAAATCTTCCTGTTTAAAACTTTTTTGAGCAAACCGGAATAAGGCAAAAGGCCTTTTAGAATCTATAAGCCAATGATCTTCATAGTTCCTTCTATATAGATCCAAGCCATGCCATCCCAGGTCCAATCCCTGCCTCCTGTTTATTATGAAGATCGCCGGACGATGCGGTGAACCATTGTTGCCCAGGTTTAAATAGGGAACCTGTTGCAAACGGATCGCATCGTACTGGTGGAATAAGGCATTCAATATGGTATCCTCAAATACAAAAGCAGTTTTTAAACGGTATGGGGAATAAATGCGTATGGTATCCGGAAGTTCATCGGTCAATTCTTCCTGGTCAATGGTATCTGGTTCCTGTTCATCTACCGAACGGGGGAAGTTACCGGGTAAGTTGCGCTGGGCGTCCAGTACAACAGGAAAGGCAATAAAACTGAACGCACAAATAAATACAAGTCTTTTAATCAAAGACATTAGCCCTGTTTTTCTGAAGGAGTATCCGTATGAAAAAAAGATGGATTGATACCCATGGCAGAAAAACCACCATCATGAAATAAATTTTGCATGGTGACCATTCGGGTCAGATCGGAAAACATGGTAATACAATAATTGGCACAATCCAGGGCTGTGGCATTGCCCAGGGGAGACATACGCTGGGCATAGTCAAAAAACTCTTTAAAACCTTTGACCCCGCTGCCCGCCGTGGTCCAGGTCGGAGATTGTGAAATGGTATTGACCCTTATTTTTTTATGTGTCCCAAGGTGATAACCAAAGCTCCTCCCTATGGATTCAAGTAAAGCTTTGGCGTCAGCCATCTCATTATAATCCGGAAAAACACGCTGCGCAGCTATGTACGTCAATGCTAATACGGAACCCCATTCCGCCATGCTGTCTGTTTTGAGCGCAACCTGCATGGTTTTATGAAAGGAGATCGCGGAGATGTCCATCGATTTGAGCATCCATTCGTAATTGAGATCCGTATAATGTTTTCCTTTCCGCACATTAATGGACATCCCGATGGAATGCAGGACAAAATCAATTTGCCCTCCAAGTATTTCTTTCGACTTATGGAATAGGTTTGTTAAATCATCTACAGAAGTAGCGTCAGCCGGTATGACCTCCGCCTTAAGCCGGGTCCCCAACTCATTTATTTTTCCAAACCGCATCGCTACCGGTGCATTGGATAAGGTGATGGCTGCCCCTTCTTCTACTGCACGTTCGGCAACTTTCCAGGCAATGGATTGTTCGTCCAGGGCCCCGAATATGATCCCTTTTTTACCTTTCAGCAATTGATTACTCATATATTGTTTTTAAACGATTTCGATTAATTCTTTTGCATTCCGGATCGCTGCTGCTGAAGGTGGATTGGAGCTCAACATGGCTGCAATAGACTGAATGCGGTCATTTTTATTCAACTTTTTCACCCGGGCGATAGTACGGTCAGATTGATCGTCTTTGTATACAAAATAATGCATATCCCCTTTGGCGGCTATTTGGGGGGAATGGGTGATACAGATCACCTGATGATGTGCAGAAAGGTCTTTAAGTATTTTACCCATTCGCAAGGCAACCTCGCCCGATATCCCTATATCGATTTCATCAAAAATCAACGTCGGTAATGGAATCGCCTGCGCTACCAAAGATTTGGTGACCAGGTTAAAACGGGCTAATTCACCTCCCGAAGCGATCGATTTGATAGGAAGGAATGCTCCACCTTTATTCGTAGCCAACTGAAATTCGATCTGATCTTTACCGGTGAGATTAAATTGTGTTTGAGGAAGTAAATCTATCCTTATCCGGGTATTTTCCATACCCAGTGGGTGAAGCAGTACTTTAATTTTTTCAATAAAATCGGGTATTACCTCTGCGCGCCGCTGGTGGAGCTCTTTAGCTTTGGTTTCTAATTCCTTTTCGGCCTGACGGACTACTTGTTCCAGTGCTAAGATTTCCTGATTCAGCTCCTGAGTGGATCCTAATTTGGAAGAAAGGCTCTCCATTAAGGCCAATAATTCGACCTCCGATTTTAACCGGTGTTTTTGAAGTGCCCGGTAAATCATGGATAATCTTTCATCGATCCAGGCCAACCGCGAGGGGTCCATTTCGATATAATCACTTATTTTTTTACTTTCAGCACTGACATCCTCTATTTCTGCCAGGATGGAAGTGATTCGTTCTGAAATGGTTTTTAATCCCTTATGTATTCCTGTCAGCGGTTGAAGCGTTCGGTCCATTTCAACCAGGAGGCTCACCAGAGAATTTTCATCTTCAGTTAACGTCTGGGTGATAGCATCAGTCGTTTTTTTAATTTCACCGGCATGGGCCAATTCTTTTTGTTCTTTTTCCAGGGATTCCAATTCACCGGCAACCAGGTTGATCTCATTCAATTCATTAAACTGGAATTTTAAGAATTCTTCTTCCTGTTGTTGTTTATGCAGCAAGCCCTTCAATCCTTCCAGGCGGTGGAGGGAAAGATTATACTTTTTATAACCAGCCTGATAATCCGTCAACAACACTTTATTTCCCGCCAGGGCATCGATCATTTTAAGTTGGGTACTGACCTGATAAATATCCAGCGTATCAAATTGCTGGTGAATATCGATCAATGCCGCGCTGAGGGTTTGCAGGATATCCAGGTTGACCGGGGTGTCGTTAATAAATGCCCTTGATTTGCCGATGGTTGAAATTTCCCTTCGTACAATTATTTCAGTATCAAAATCCAGGTCATTGGCTTCAAAAAAAGGTTTCAGTTCTTCTCCCTTGATGGTAAATTCCGCTTCGACAATACATTTGTCCGGCTGGCTTCCAATAGCCTTGGTGTCAGCACGTTGGCCTAGCACCAGGTGCAGGGCCTCGATCAGGATGGACTTTCCTGCACCGGTTTCTCCGGTAATGATGACCAGGTGAGGGGAAAACTCCAGTTCCACATCATCGATAATGGCGTAATTGTGAATTTTTAGGCGACGGATCAAACTATCCTGGATTTGCTGCAAAGGTAACGATTAGACTTTGTCGGAGTAATCTCCGGTTGAAATCGAATGTAATGAAGGTTAAAATCAACCCAACCCGGGTTTCTGATTTTTTAGGAAAAAAGGCAGTTGAAGGTTAGTTTCAAGCCACTATTTTTTTAAATTCAACTTAAAGCTTAATACCTACCTTTGTAAGTAATGAAAACCAGTGCAAAGGAGTTAGCCGAGTTCCTCAATGCAACGATAGACGGTGACCCGGATATTGTGGTCACCCATCCCAGCAAAATTGAAGAAGCCGGCCCCGGGAGCATTAGTTTTATTGGTAACCCCAAATATGAGCCATTTGCTTATACTACTCAGGCTTCTATTTTGGTTGTACCTCAGGAATTTAAAGCACAGAAACCTCTTCAGGCTACTTTATTGCGGGTCAATAATGTATACCAGAGCCTGGGTACCCTGCTGAGCAGATTTGAAACCAACGGGCACCCCGAAGGAATTTCTGTTTTATCCACTATTGATGCTACCGTAACTATCAGCCCCGATTTGGCTGTAGGTGCCTATACGGTTATTGAAAAAAACGTATCGATTGGTATCGGCACAAAAATTTATCCCCAGGTATACATCGGACACGATGTAGTCATTGGTAAGGGGTGTACCATTTACTCAGGGGTAAAAATCTACGCGGGCTGTCAGATCGGGGACCATTGTATCATCCACAGCAATTCGGTGATTGGCGGGGAAGGATTTGGGTTTTCAATGGATGAGAAAGGAGTATTTGAAAAAATTCCCCAACTGGGTAATGTTGTGATTGCAGATGATGTGGAGATTGGATCCGGTTGTACCATAGATCGCGCTACCCTTGGAAGTACCAAAATCGCCAGAGGGTGTAAACTGGATAATCTGATTCAGATCGCCCATAATGTGGAAATTGGGGAAAACACAGTCATCGCTGCACAGGCCGGTATAGCTGGCAGTTCCAAAATCGGGGCCAGATGTTTGATTGGAGGACAAGTAGGCATTGCAGGTCATATTCATATCCCGGATGGCACACAGATCCAGGCTCAAAGCGGGATTATGTCAGCACCTGAAGGCCCCAATCAAAAATTGTTTGGTTATCCGGCGATTTCATATAATGATTACTTAAGGGCTTATGCCATCTTCAGACAATTGCCGGACTTGGAGCAACGTTTAAGAAATCTGGAAAAAAATTCCAAATAGTGCTTTTTTTAATAAAATTTGATTTTTTGATCCCGAATAAACTTCTTGGAAATCCTATTTTTTTTTAACTTAATTTTGCTTTTATTATAAGCAAATACAAATGGAGGGTTGTACGCACGAGGTATTGTTCGTATACCGGCTAATTTAAGCAACCAGGTGAAAGTAGAGCAATGAAACAGTGTACCTTAGAAAAAGATTGTATTTTTTATGGAGTTGGGTTGCATACCGGTAAAGTAGCGACAATGACGGTCAAGCCTGCTCCGGTCAACCATGGCATCCGTTTTCAGCGGATTGACCTTAAAGACAGTCCTATCCTGCCTGCCGAAGTCAGCAGGGTAATTTCTACCAACCGTGGAACCACCATCAAATCAGGTGATGCACAAATCAGCACCGTCGAACATATCATGTCTGCATTGGCGGGACTGGGCATCGATAACGTATTAATTGAAATTGACGGGCCGGAGGTGCCTATAATGGATGGTAGTTCCAAACCGTTTACCGATGTGTTTATGGCGGCCGGCCTTGCAAAACAGGAATTGGATAAAGATTATCTTGAATTGACGGAAACCGTGGCATTTAAGGATGAATTGAGCGGCACCGAACTGATCGCAGTACCTTCGGATAAATTTGAAGTGACGGCTATGATCGATTTCAGATCACCTTTTCTGGGCCAGCAATACGCTTCACTGAATGACCTTTCGGATTATGAAAAAGAAATTGCCCCCTGCCGCACCTTTGTTTTTCTTCGTGAAATCGAGAAACTGGCCAATGAAAACCTCATCAAAGGCGGTGATTTAAATAATGCCATAGTCATAGTGGATCGTATGATGACACAGCCGGAACTGGATGACCTGGCGAAAAAACTCAATAAACCTTCCATCAAAGTTGAAAAAGAAGGTATACTCAACACCGTCGAATTGCAATTTTCCAACGAAGCGGCCAGGCACAAAGTATTGGATATCATTGGAGACCTGGCATTGGTGGGCAAACCCATAAAAGCTAAAATCCTGGCCAACAAACCCGGACATACAGCGAATGTAGAATTTGCCAAACTGTTGAAAAAAAAATATCATGAAAACAGAAAATTAAAGGGTAAGCCGGTCTATAATCCGGATGAACCCCCGTTAATGGATACTGAAAAAATTCAAACTTTATTACCTCACCGCCATCCTTTTTTGCTGATCGATAAAATCATTGAGCTGAGCGACCAGCATGTAGTCGGTGTCAAAAATGTCACCTTTACAGAATCCTGTTTTGCAGGTCATTTTCCCGGAAATCCGGTTTTTCCTGGTGTGCTTCAAATTGAAGCCCTTGCCCAGACCGGAGGAATCCTGGCTATATCCGTACAACCGGACCCGGGCAACTGGGATACTTATTTTATTAAAATCGATAATACCAAATTCAAGAACAAAGTAATGCCGGGGGATACCCTGATTTTGAAAATGGAATTGATGTCCCCCATTCGAAGAGGAATTGTACAGATGTTAGGCACTGCTTATGTAGGTAACAAAATCGTCTCGGAAGGCGAACTGACCGCTCAAATCGTGAGAAGAGAATCAAACCCAATATAACATGGAAGTATTAACCCAATACCAACTCAGCGTAGTCCATCCCCATGCACGAATTGGTAAGAATGTACACATCTCCCCGTTTGTCACGATTGAAGGTGATGTTGAAATTGGTGATAATACCTGGATCGGGCCCAATGCCTGCATCTTAAATGGAACCCGTTTGGGTGAAAACTGTAAAGTGTTCCCGGGCGCTGTGATTGGGGCCATTCCCCAGGACCTTAAATACAAGGGTGAAGAATCGGTATTGGAAATTGGAAATAATGTAACCATCCGCGAATATTGTACCCTCAACCGGGGCACTAAAGCCAACTGGACAACTACCATTAAAGATAACTGCCTGTTGATGGCCTATGTGCATGTTGCCCATGATTGTATGCTGGAAGAACATGTTATCCTGGCCAACAATGTCACGCTTGCAGGACATATTCACATCGGCAAATACGCTGTTTTAGGCGGCCTGACGGCGGTGCACCAGTATGTCAAAATCGGAGATCATGCCATGATTGGTGGCGGCTCTTTGGTAAGAAAAGATGTTCCTCCCTTTGTCAAAGCTGCCCGTGAACCAATCTCTTATGCCGGCATTAATGCTATAGGGCTTAAAAGAAGGGGTTTCTCTTCCGAATCCATCAAGATCATCCAGGACAGTTACCGTTTGTTGTTTGTGAAAGGGAATAATACTACTCAAGCATTGGTGATGATTGAAAAGCTGATCCCGGCTTCCCCTGAAAAAAATAGAATATTAGAATTCATCAAAGGTTCTGAACGCGGGATTATGAAGGGATTCCGCCAGATCAACGGGAATGGAAATAGAGATTGACCAGATATCCAAACGATTTCAGCACGGTTGGGTTTTTAAGAACCTGAGTCATCAATTCAAATCGGATGGTATGTACGGAATTGCCGGCCGGAACGGAAGCGGCAAATCGACTTTTCTGAAAATTATTTCCGGTCTGCTGACCCCAACTTCTGGAACCATCCGGTATGCCAACACAACACATACTGTATTGAGGGAAACTATATACCAATACATCAATATCGCAGCGCCTTATATCGATCTGATTGAAGAGTTCACCCTGGAAGAAATGGTTCAATTTCACATGCAATTCAGAAAAACAAACTTTAAACAAGCCGGAGACTGGATCGAATTAATGGAACTAAAAGCGGCTTCTAAACGATTATTAAATCATTTTTCTTCCGGTATGAAACAACGGGTTAGATTAGCACTGGCCTTATATTCACCAGGGGAAATTTTAATCCTTGATGAACCTACCTCAAATCTGGATGAAGACGCTAAAGCCTGGTTTTTTAATCACCTGGAATTGCAAAAAAGACATAAAACCGTCCTGATAGCGTCCAACGAAAAAGAAGATTTTAAATTTTGTTCTGAGATCCTTCGACTGGATACAGCGACTCCTTGAAACGAAGGAGTTCATTTTTAAGATGGATCAATTTATGGAGGACGGCTTGTTTTTGTTTAAGCAGGTCCTTGTTTTGACGGATCTCATTTTTAGCCCCTTCTATTGTAAAACCCCGGTTTTTAACCAGGTCAAAAATGAGCTGCAATTGTTCAATATTTTCTTTGGTAAAACGCCGGTCTCCTTTACTGTTCTTATGTGGTTTAAGAATGGTGAACTCAGACTCCCAATACCGGATTAAAGATTTAGAAACCCCAAAAAGATCAGCTACTTCACCAATGCTATAATAGAGCTTTTCATCTTTAAACACAGACAGCATTTCCAGGTATTAACGGTTTCGGTAAAATTCTAGTACAAAATTACAATCTAATGTAATACTAATTTATGGTTAATCAATCAGTGCAGGATCGGTGTCCAACCATTAGCCATTAGCCAGTGATTGCTGGATTTGCTGAATATTACATTCGGGATATCTTTTTTTGATTTCACCCAGGAAAAAACCCATTAATTTTTTCTTCCCGGATTTAAACGCCTGAGCTTCGTCCGGATAGGCTTCAAAAACTTCTGCAATGACCCGGTCCGGGTCCACCGGACTGGACGACTCCAATTTTGAGCTGAGCAGGGTTGGAAGCGAAACTGAACTATCCTGAAGCGCTTTAGTCCAGAGTGGGACGGCTTGATCAATCCTGATTTGTTTGCTCTCCATGGCTATTAATAAACCGCGTAAGGAATCCTGATCAATTGTCAAATCCTGTAACTGAATTTGGTTTTCTTTCAAATAAGGCAAAATAGTCTGAATGACCCAATTGGCAGCTATTTTATTCAAGGTTGGATGATTCTTAGTGAGGTCAAGATAGTATTCGACCGTTTCTTTTTGGTCAATTAAAACCTGAATATCCTCCACGGACAGCTTTTTATCTTCTCTCAATAATTTATAAAATTGCCCTGGAAGGATGGGTTGCGTATTTTGCCAGATTTCTATTTGTTTTACACCAATCAGCAAAGGTGGAAGATCTGGGTCTGGAAAATATCGGTAATCGTGTGCGCTTTCTTTTTGGCGGAGAGGGTTCGTCATTCCGGTCTCAGGATTAAATTGCATGGTTTGCCGGACTACTTTCTGCCCGGATTCCCAAAGGGCAATCTGCCGCTTTGCTTCATATTCCAGGGCCCTGCGGGCAAACCGACGGGAGTTTACATTTTTTATCTCGCAGCGTTCACGCAATTCCTCCGATCCTCCTGGTCGCACTGAAACATTGATATCGCAGCGCATAGACCCTTCTTCCATATTGGCATCTGAAATATCCAGGTACCGGACCAGCCTTTGCAAATCGGTTAAAAACAAGCTTACTTCTTCGGCATTCCGGAAATCCGGTTCAGTAACCATCTCCAGCAAGGGTACTCCTGCCCGGTTGAGGTCAATTCCTGACCACACCGGGTCATTGTCATGAACCGATTTACCGGCATCTTCTTCCATATGGATATGATGCAGACGAATGGTTTTCACTCCGGCTGAAGTAAGGACCCCCGCATGGCCGCCCAGACATACCGGACTGGCTTGTTGAGAAATCTGATAACCTTTCGGCAGGTCAGGATAAAAATATTGTTTACGCTCAAAATAGGAGGAAGGATTGATTTCGCAGCCCATAGCCAGACCGAGCCGGACCGCTGCTTCAAGTTGCCTGGAGTTTGGCCTGGGCAAGGTCCCGGGATGAGCCAATGATATCGCACTGGTCTGCGTATTGGGAGCGGTAGAAAATTTGGCCTCATCGGAACAAAACGCTTTGGATTCCGTATTGAGTTGGATGTGAATTTCAAGGCCAATGACCGTTTCCCAGGAACTTGCGGATGAATTCATTTAAAAAGGATGTCGTATTTAATAAAAACCAAAACTTATAATGGCAGTCAACAGCAATAAAAAGGCAAATAAAAAAATATACGTTATGCCCATAGTAAAAAACTTAAGCAACGATTTTATTAACCCCTGCTGATAATACCTGACCCAGGCCACTATGCCATAAAAAATAACCAACAGCATCACCGGCCACCAGACGATTGTCAGGTAATTTCTGAATAAAATGACCAGCAGCGAAACCACTAAAAAAGCGAAAGCATGCCAATGATATAAAAAAAACAAATGTTCAATATAATACCGCTTTCTTCTCAAAAACAGCAGCTTCATAAAAAAGGCCAGGAGCGGAATCAATATTATCATCATCCAGCTGATATTGCCCAGCACATATTGAATCATGCCTTTGGGGTCCAGGGAAAATTTTTGGCTTTGTCTGAACAAAAGCCTAGTCCAATAGTCTGTAATCTTATATTTGGCTGCTAGCGAATCATTAGACAATAATATTACATCTTCGGGGGAAACCCCATCAAATTTTAAGAATGATATTTGACGCTTTTTGCCGCTGTCTGGTTCAGCTGAAGGGGACCGGTCAATATCAAACCAGGTCGCCACGCTGTCCATTGCCCGGATGGATATCTGATCCTGGTGTGTTAAGCTCAGACTATCGAGGGTCTGGCTCATGTTGTGTTTATTGAGGATCCCATTGGTTGTTTCACTGACTTCCCGGAAGATATCATTGTACGGGATCAAACTACCGACAATCCCCAGGTGGAGCACCAACAGCACAAAAAACAATCTTAAAGGGTGATAATACTTTTTTCTGAAACCATTAAAATAATCCAGCGTAAGCTGACCAGGAATAAATATCCTTCTCAAGGTCCTCAGGAAGGTCGTTTCGAGGGCAAATACATGATCCAATAAATCGTGAATGTATTCTTTAATGGTCAGTTTCCCAGGGCCAAATCTCTGACCACAGAAGGAACAAAAAGCCGCATCAGTGGTTTCGACGTATTTACAATTAGGGCAGACCATCTTAGGTCAGCCAAAGATAACAAAGCTTTTTAGGTTTAACTTTCAGGGGATGATGTCCTCAATCCAGGGACTGGTTCTGCTGTTCTGACATCTTCACCAATTCCTGATATTCAGATGGAGTCAGGTTGTCTAAACAAAAATTGATGGGGTTGATTGCTGTTCCTTTATAACGAACTTCATAGTGGCAATGCGGGGCGGTGGAGGTGCCGGTGCTGCCGATGACACCTATTGGATTTCCTTTTTTCAACTCCTGACCGACTTTAACATCGATCCTGTCCATGTGGGCATAAAGTGTGACATATCCATATCCATGATCTACTTTGACGCATTTGCCATAGCCTGAATAATTGCTTTCAATATCCACAACCTTACCATTGCCCGTCACCTGAATAGGGGTGCCTTTGGGGGCTGAAAAATCTATCCCGGCATGAATTTTTACGATTTTATGGATAGGGTGTAAACGCATACCGAATCCGGACAAAAATCGGAGTCCTTTATTGAGTTTGTCCACCCTCACCGGTTTGATAGAGGGGATGGAAGCAAGCATTTCTTCTTTGTGCGAAGCTACCTCCTGCAGCTTGTCAAGGGATTTAGACTGCATCACCAGTTGTCTTTCCAGTTGTTCCATTTTCTGAGACGTGCGGCCAACGAGCTCACCTGAAGTAGGAAGGTTTCTGAAATCGTCATAAAGATCATGTCCGCCTTTACCACCATTCCAAATGTCTTCATCGATCGGATCCATACCAACCAACTGGCGATGGACATCGGCATCTCGTTGCTGGATATTAGTTAACGCTTTAGACATCAGTTCGAGTTGATCCGACATGATCGCGTAATGATCTTTGACGGTTTCCAATTCTTTGATCAGAATTTTTTCATTAGGAGACGGCAGGTATTTGTGAAAAATAAAAAATACGATCAATCCACTGACCAGGGCGGTCGATAAAAAAGAAAATATTCTAAATAGCTTAACATTGATGCCTTCAACTGCCTTTTCAAATTGTAAGGTGTGTTGATTGTATACGTATTTTGTAGGTTTTCCTGCCATAACTTATCTGAGCATTTAATAATAAGTAAACAAAATCAATTCTAGCTGGAACAAAACAAGATCAAGGGATCAGGTAATGCAACAATGTTCTGGCGGGATTATGGTTTGTAAATGTAATTAAGATAACTCAATTGACCAAATCTGAAGTATATAGAAAACGGTTTTTAATATATTTGATTTCAACGCATGTGTAAATTATTGGCGGGCTTTTTTCCTGCGAAACTTGTCCTGCAACTGTGATCCTCCTTGTTTATTTTTGTGGCTTTATTCAACCAGATCAAAGACATGACTTCTTCGGAAATTAGGCGGCATTTTCTTGAGTTTTTTAAATCTAAACTTCATTATATTGAACGGGCTGCGCCCATTGTTTTAAAAAATGACCCCACCTTGTTGTTTACCAATGCGGGGATGAACCAATTTAAAGATCTTTTTTTAGGCAACAAACCGATCATTCATCCACGGATAGCCGATACGCAGAAATGTCTGAGGGTTTCCGGAAAACACAATGATCTGGAGGAAGTAGGCTTAGACAGTTACCATCATACGATGTTTGAAATGCTCGGTAACTGGTCTTTTGGCGATTATTTTAAACAAGAAGCCATTGACTGGGCCTGGGAATTGTTGACTGGGGTTTACCAGATTGATCCGGAAAGGTTATATGCAAGCGTTTTTACAGGGGATGTTAATGAAAATCTGGCCCGGGATGATGAAGCAGCCGGGTTCTGGAAAAAATACCTCCCGGAAGAACGGATTATCCTGGGATCCAAAAGAGATAATTTTTGGGAGATGGGGGACACAGGTCCCTGTGGCCCTTGTTCAGAAATCCATGTAGATATTCGTTCGGAAGATGAGCGAAAAAAAATACCCGGCAAAGATTTAGTCAACAATGGCCATCCCCAGGTCATTGAAATATGGAACCTGGTTTTTATCCAGTTTAACCGAAAAGCGGATGGTAAACTGGAAGAGCTGCCTTCTAAACATGTGGATACCGGTATGGGTTTTGAGCGGCTCTGCATGGTCCTTCAGGGAAAATCCTCTTCGTATGATACCGATGTATTTAGTGGGATGATTGCATTTATAGAGAAAAACTGCGGTATCACGTATAATTCATCCTATGAGCATGCTGCAAAATCGGACATTGCTATGCGGGTGTTGGCTGATCATATTCGAGCAGTCGCCTTTACGATCGCCGATGGAGAATTGCCTAGTAATACCGGTGCCGGCTATGTGATCCGCAGGATATTGAGACGCGCTGTCAGGTATTATTATTCCTTCCTCCATATTCGCCAGCCTTTCTTTTATACGCTGATACCTAAATTAGCTAAATATTTTGAAGATGTTTTCCCGGAGTTGATCAAACAACAGGATTTTATATCTAAAGTGATTGAAGAAGAGGAGAAAGCCTTTTTAAGAACTCTGGAGGGAGGATTGAAGAGATTAGATGCCCTTACTGCTGAAAAAGGTGAACTAAGGGGCAGGGATGCTTTCGAATTATACGATACCTTCGGGTTTCCCATTGACCTGACCCGGCTGATTTGTGCAGAACGGGATATGAAAGTGGACGATACTGGTTTTCAACTCGCTTTAGACCAGCAGCGTGCCAGGTCCAGAGCAGCCTCGGTCACTGAAACCGGGGACTGGATCATGCAGTCAGCTCAGCAGGAAACACTGTTTGTTGGTTACGAACATGCAGAAACAGAAGCGGTCCGAATCATAAAATACCGCACCGTTAAGTCAAAGGATAAACTGGAGTATCAGCTTGTTTTGGATAAAACACCATTCTATGCCGAAGGAGGGGGACAGCTAGGCGATACGGGTATTTTACAAACAGTTCATGAAACGATACGGGTACTGAATACCAAAAAAGAAAATGATTTGCCGCTTCATTTTGTCGACCGGTTGCCGGCGGATCCGATGGCGGTATTCCATGCGAGCATCGATTTACCACGCAGAAAAAGTATAGAGAATAACCATAGTGCAACCCACCTGCTTCACGCGGCTTTACGAAAAGTGCTGGGTGGGCACGTGCATCAAAAGGGGTCCCTGGTTACGGATCAATACCTTCGATTTGATTTTTCCCATTTTCAAAAATTAAACGAAAACGAATTGATTGACATCGAACATCTCGTCAATCAGAAAATCAGGGAAAATATCCACCTGGATGAAGCCAGGAATATTTCAATCAGGGACGCACAAGCTTCAGGCGCTATGATGTTGTTTGGAGAAAAATATGGTGACCAGGTCAGGATGATCACCTTTGACCCTGCCTATTCCCGCGAACTTTGCGGAGGTTGCCATGTCCTAGCTACCGGCAAAATTGGCTTTTTTAAAATTATCAGTGAATCGGCAGTAGCCGCCGGCGTCCGGCGTATAGAAGCTATCACCGCAGATTCGGTTGAACGTTATTTTAAGGATCAGGAATCCATGCTTCATCAAATCAAAGAAACGCTCAAAAACCCGAAAGACCTAATCGTTTCTTTAAACGCACTGGTGGAAGAAAATAAAACTTTAAAACATCAGTTGACCGGTTTTCAGGAAAAAGAATTGAGTTTATTAAAACAAAAATTAAAACAAGAGGTCAAATCAAAAGATGGCGTCCAATTTATTATCAGTCATCTAAATAACCTGGAAGAAAAAGAAGCAAAGAATCTTTCATTCCAACTGGAAAAAGAATTATCACCGGCTTATATTTTATTTGGATTCATTGCCAATGGCAAACCCATGCTCATGTTGCAATTGTCCAATGAATTGGTGCAATCCAAATCCATGAATGCCGTTCAGTTGATCAAAGGTATGGCAACCCATATCCAGGGTGGGGGGGGTGGACAACCTTTTTATGCCACAGCTGGAGGAAAAAATCCATCGGGATTAAAAGCAGCCCTCGATGAAGCTCTAAAATCCAATGCCCTCAATTAATTTTAAGCAAAATGAAAAATCTGAAGATTTGCTGCTTTTATTTGTTCAGTTTGGTGCTTGTCACTATAAATGCCCAGGATAGTTTGTCAAGAATAAGGGTAGAAGGAAATAAATTTGTCAATGATCAGAATACGCCGGTAATTTTTAAAGGGTACAGTTCCAGTGACCCGGACAAGTTGTTATATGACGGCCATTGGAATAAGGCTTATTTTGAAGAACTCAAAGCCTGGGGAGCCAACGTGGTCAGATTTCCGGTGCATCCGGCAGCCTGGCGCAGACAGGGACAAAATAATTACCAGCGTATACTGGACCAGGGGATTCAATGGGCGGGGGAATCGGGACTCTATGTCATCATCGATTGGCATAGTATAGGTAATTTAAAATCAGGCCTTTTTCAAGCCGATATGTACGAAACCAGTTTGAAAGAAACCTTTGAATTCTGGAGGGCCATGGCAATTCGTTACAAAAACAATCCGGTGGTAGCTTGTTTTGAATTGTTTAACGAACCAACGGTATACAGCGGTCAACTCGGGATCTGCACCTGGTCGGATTGGAAGGCAATCAATGAAGAAATCATAACCATCATCAGGGCCCATGGGTGCAAAGCCGTCCCGCTAGTTGCAGGTTTCAACTGGGCATACGATCTTACTCCAATAGCCAAGGAACCTATTAACGCCAGCGGAATAGCCTATGTATCCCATCCTTATCCTCAAAAGAGGGATAAACCCTGGGAGGCCAGATGGACGGCGGATTGGGGATTTGCAGCAGAAAAATATCCGGTCATCCTGACGGAAATCGGATTTTGCGGTCCTGATGATGTTGGAGCACATATCCCGGTGATCAGTGACGAATCTTATGGGGATGCCATTATGAAATACACGCAGGAAAGAGGAATTTCTATAGTGGCCTGGGTGTTTGATCCTAATTGGGCCCCGAGAATGTTCAGTGATTGGGATTTTACGCCCAGTCGCCAGGGCAACTATTTTAAAGTTGCTTTAAATAAACAATAAACTATTCCCGGTTTACCATAGGAAAAAAAATACCGGCCAATCCTGACCGGTATCCATAAAACCCTGTATGAATCACCTCAGTAGTTGCATTTAAATTGCACTACCCCTATTTAAATAAATTTTTAAAAAGCCAACCACAGACAATAGGTTCCATTTAGTCGGGTAACCATCTCTTGATTTTATTGTTTGAATAACTGGAGATCCGCTCTGATGCTGACCTCTTCGCCTACCAGAATCCCTCCGGTTTCCAGAGCGGCATTCCAGTTTAATCCCCAATCCTTGCGGTTAATTTTACCGTTGATATTAAATATAGCTTTTTGGTTGCCCCAGGGATCTTTCAGTATGCCTCCAAATTCGACATCCAGTTTTATTCGCCTGGTGATTCCTTTGATTGTCAGATCCCCGTATAATTCATAACTTCCGTCGTGATCGACTTCTTCATAGGTATTGCCGGTAAAATGGATTTGTTTAAATTGTTCGACGTCGAAGAAATCAGCGCTGCGGATATGTTTATCCCGGTCTGAGGAGCCCGTATCCACAGACGATGGGTCCAGCCAAAAATCGATTTCGGCCGTCATAAAATCTTCGCCGGTAGTTACAATACTCGCCTCGAATTCTTTAAAAAGGCCCCTCACATTGGCCACCATCATATGTTTGACTTTAAACCCCACCTCAGAATGGGCCATATCAAGGCCCCATTTTATTTTATCAAGGATTGGAACATCTACCATAGGAATAGTGATTTCTGACAGGTTATTCATGTTTTTAATTTATTGAATTAGGAAAAAATTATTCTACGTAGTTTAAGTGCACCTTTGACCTATTGATTAAACAAGGAAAATACTATCCAGTTGAACCCGGTGCCATTAAATATGGGTTAAAATTGGTTTTGGGAAGGGTTTTGTGATACTTGGGCATCAAATCACCTTCGTTTCATTTTAAAATAAACTATATGAAAACCAAAACTTTTTTTTGGTCACTGTCCTTCATGGGTCTGGTGACTGCGGGTTGTCAATTAGATCTGGACGATATATTTGGGAATAATTCCATTAATGAAGAGTTTCCTAATGTGGACAAGGCGTTATGGCCGTATTTCCACCGTTTTGAGGAGGAAGCCGCAACCCGAAGTATCGATGTAGATCTCAATGAAGCCTACATCACCGGCCTGATTTCTGATATCAGCACGACACATGTTTTGGGTCAGTGCTCATACTCCAGCAACAATCCTCATCAGGTTACCATTGACAAGCCATTTTGGAATACGGCTTCGGACCTGGCCAAAGAGTTTGTGGTGTTCCATGAATTGGGCCATTGTTATCTGGCCAGGCTGCACGATGAATCCAAAGACAGCAAAGGAGTTTGCCTGAGTATGATGAGGAGCGGCACTGGTGACTGCAGGGACAATTACAATACTACTACCAGAGCCGTGTTGATCAACGAACTGTTTGGAGAAAAAGATTAATAGAGTATATCTCGATAGTACGAATACCCGATTTATTCAGTTAGGATAGGTTGTAATCCGGGTTAATCAAAATAAGAAATATCGGCGAGGGAATGTATGCCATGTTCTTTGGGGGCGGCCAGGGGCCTGGTGGCTTTGAGCAAGGACTTTAACCGGTATTCTGTAAAGGTAGAATCTCCACGGATCAGGCTTTGTATTCGGACATAACCAGAAGCATGGATAATTTTGCCTTCGCCCGAATAGATAGCCACATGGGTGACTTTTTCAGGCTGACTTTCCGTAGCCTGCCTGCCGAAAAATAAAAAATCGCCTGGCAGGAGGTTCTTTAAGGTTGTATCCGTGTCAATGGGTTTACCCACGTTTACTTGCTGGGAAGCATCCCTGGGCAACAACCATCCGTGTTGAAACATTACGGTTTTAGTAAAGCCACTGCAATCCATGCCATTGGCTGATGTACCTCCCCAGAGATAAGGCCTGCCCAGATAGGATTTAGCTACACGGATCAGAGACTCGCTGGTAGGGGCAGATTGATGTTGTGTTTTCCAGTCCTCCAGTCCCATGGCTTGCAGGGCTGGAATAAAACCGCTTCGACCATCTGCGAGGGCAGCTTCGTAAAATTCGCCCTTGTTTTGAATGGCTTTTAAAATAGCTCCCGTGGATAAGGATGATAATTTAGCTGCACCCGGTGATGGGCTTTCATATAAATAAGATTGATCCGCAATGACAATAATCTTTTGGGTTGCGTGCCATTCCCTGTATTGGCCACTGTCCATAAGTTGCAGGGCATCTCCATCAATCCATCCGAGATAATCATCAGGAGACTGACTGTATAACCAACCATTAGAATATTTATACAATCGCACCACGGTCCCGCACAGCAACTGGTTAGACAGTTCACTACTGTGACCCGGATTGGACCTGACGTTGGCGACTGGAATCGTAACTACCCCAAAATGAAGACCCTCCAGTGACGGAGACGGGAGTACTTCGATGCTATCAATAAAATTGATTTCGATGAGGGCTTCCTGGATTTCTTTTTTGATCCTGGGGTTGCTCACTTCTCCCCGTAGAATTAATTGGTTGAGATGCAGGTACGGCTCGACCGTGAATAAGGATACCCTTTTGTCCGGGGCATATTTTTTTTCAATGGCTTCGAGTATTCCGATAACACGCGGATCGATGGTTGGGGTGGATTTACAAAAAACCAGCAGGAGGGAGATTCCGAATAAACAATATTTCATGGTCAAAATTAAAAATACCTGCAATAAGTCCCCTTGTCCGTGAACAGATTGGAAGGATTTTTTAGCTGATCAACTATTTGAGTAATTTAAAAGCATGGTTCCACTGGTTGTCCTTAAAACCCCGGGCACACCACAATACGGAGAGGCTTTCAATACTGCCGGCTGTATCCAGGGTGCCTAAATCAGCAGTTTCCCAGCCAAATGAAACCAGGATTTGGGTGACTGTTTTTTTTGATTCCGGATGGTCACCGCAAATAAACATGGTAGGCCTGGCTCCTTCAAATACCGGCTTATACATAACAGAACTTCCGACAGAATTAAACGCTTTAACAATATGGGCACGGGGATGTGCTTTTTGCAACTGTGCAGCCAGTGAATCGTTTTGTTGAGTAAAAAACTGTAAAGCACCGTTTTTAGGAGGAGATTCCGAAATCGGATTGGTGGCATCTATGATTATTTTTAGGTCAACATCTGAGTTTTCCAGGTTGCTAAACACTTTGATAGCCGCAGTGCCTTTAACAGCCAGTACCAGGATCTTACCGAAAGATGCAGCTTGCTGAAAGGATCCTGTCCGAACGCCTAACGTACTTTTTATTTCTTCGAGTTTTTGGGGGTTTCCAGAGCCTATCATCACTTCATGACCTTCGGCCAAAAATCCTGCCCCTAAGGCTTTGGCTACTGTCCCCGAACCGAGGATTCCAATCTTGCTTTTCATACCTGATAATGTTGGATTAAAACAGAATGGGGTGAAAAATGGTTCAAATAAATAGGCCGAATCTCTCGTCTGAGACCCGGCCCTGTCCACCTACTCTTTGAGGAAGAATAGTTCTTACAATATTTTTGTCCTGTTGTGGTTAATCTATCGATTGGATCGATCCGCTTCCTGAAATTCCCGTCTTGACTTTAGGGCGGCCTCTGTACTTAACATTACCGCTTCCGGCAATACCTGCATCCAGCATTTGTCCGGCACTGACTTCACAATTTCCTGAACCCGAGATCCCTACCTTGACGGTTTCGGCGAGACAATCCAGAGCTTTGACATCCCCGCTACCGGAAGTGCCTATGCTTAATTCTTTCGTTTTTCCTTTTAAGTTAATCGTACCGGAGCCGCTCAATCCACAATCAATATTGTCGGCTTCAACCATAAGTTTCATACTTCCCGAACCGCTCAGACCTACCTGAAAATCATCCGTTTTAAAGGTATTTGTGGTGATGATTGACCCCGAACCGGCCAAGCCAATGGAAATCAATGAAGGCATGGTGATTTTTATTTTTACATCATCGTAATCAGCCCAAATATTTTTAGGCATTTTTATCCGCCATTTTTTGTCCTTAATTTCCGTTTGAATAAGGTTGAGTATGTTTTCCTGGCCTTCCATAACAACTTTTTGGGTAGCCCCCTGCGTGATTTCTACATCAGCAGCAATATTGCTTTCGATTTGATCAAAAGAGGCAAGGTCTACCGTCCTGATTATAGTGGGACCGGTACCTTTTACTTTTTCTTTCGATTGACCTGACACCAGGTGCAGACTACTCACCGCGAGGATCAGAAGAAGAATTTTATTTTTCATGTTGAAGATTTGTTTTGTGATATTAATGACAAGGCGATTCAAATAAGGTTGCACCGGAAGGTCGATCAGGTATCCGTCATATCCAGGTTGATTATTTTAATGACAGAGGCTATCGTTTTATTCTGGTCAAAACTGTGCTTCAATTCGGCGTTGAGGAGCTCCATACATAGATCAAATTCCCCTGTAATTTGTGTACTCATAGGCTGATACCGGATTTCGACCTGTTGGTATTGACTGACCCTGGCAATAAATTCCCGGATAGCCTGGCTATAATTTTTATCCAGGGGATATAAGCTGATTTCTATTGAAATTTTCATATAGCGCGGAGACCATCCGTCTGACCAAAGTTCCTTATTAAAAATTTATTTTAGTGGACAAGTAGGCCCAGACCAATCCTGTAATACAAATTAAAAATAAGGCAATTTGAAGGTTCAGGGCACTGGAAATAAATCCAATAATGACCGGGCCGCCCAGAAAGCTGGTCACTGAAAAAGTATTGAGTGTAGCCAAACCTACTCCCTTAGCCAGGTTGGGCAGCCTGGAGGCGGCTCCATACATTATCGGTGCGCCACATGAAACCCCAAGCCCCACCATTCCAAATGCCAGGATACAGACCCAGGTGAGTGGAAAAAAGACCGCCAGGGCAATGCCCAAAGCACTCAATATCCCACCGTATCGGAGGATATTACCTGGACCATAAATAGGGATCACATAATCTCCAAAAAACCGCCCCATAGCCATACAGAATGAATAACTGGCCAGTCCCCATCCAATAAAATACTCTTTGGAATTTACCACATCGCGAAGGTAAACCGCAGTCCAATCCGCCATAGAACCCTCCGTTAGATTGGTGCACAAGGCAATGCCTATCATCAGCAGCAGAGGACCTTTAGGAAACCTAAACCTGGGTTTTATCGTTTCGGTATCTTCTACATAATGATCCTCAATACTTAATATTCTTTTTCTGATTAAAAGCCAGATGCCGAGCATGAAGATCGAAATGATACCACTTTGAAGGAGGGGTAATGTTTTTAGGCCGATCAGGGTACTGGCCAAAAGGGATCCTATCATCAATCCCAGGCTAAATAATCCATGACAGGTGGACATGATTGGTTGTCTCATCTGGTGCTCAATAATGGTCGCACAGGTATTCATAGATACATTGGTAAATGCCATGGCTGATCCCGTAAAAAACAATCCCAGGCCTACCGACCAGGCGTGGGGTGCTGCTACGGGTAACAGATAAGCCAGGCACATGAAGACTAATCCAAATAATGTCATGGCCTGGACACCGTATTTGTGAATAAACCAGGTGGATATGGGATTCGCCACTGCCCCCCCAACAGGTAAACAAAGGATAATAAGGCCGAGTTGTGCATCATCCAATGCAAATTTGGATTTGATAATCGGTATCAGGGTTGCCCAATTACCAAATAAAATACCCATGACCAGAAAGACAGCGCCTACTGCAACAATTTGTTTGTTGTTGACAAAGCGTAATAAATGTGAAAACATGTGTCCGGCTGAAAAGTGAGGCAAATATCCGAAAGATTTAAGCTCAGGCCATCTAATTTATCGGGTCGGCTTAAATATGGAGCATACCAGTATATCAGGCAACCAGAGCTGCTTTTTTATCTGAAGAGTATATCGTTGGTTGATAGGAGGGAATAGTGTTTTCTTTTTTAGAGTGTATAATCAACCGTAACGTCTGGTCGTATGAAAAATAATTCCATGCCCAATTGATAAAGGTTTGCATTCTGTTTTTAAATCCCAATAAAGAGACCAGGTGGATAAACATCCAAATAAACCAAGCCACAAACCCTGAAAATCGAAGACCGTATATTTCGGCTACCGCTTTGTTTCTCCCCACTGTAGCCATAGTTCCGCGGTTGTGGTATTTAAAAGGCGACCATTTGTTGGAATTTTTTTTATTGAGGTTAGCAGCCAATCGGGCTGCTTGTTGAATCGCTACCTGGGCCACCTGGGGTAGGGGAGTCTCCGTGACCGCCATATCACCAAGGGCAAAAATATCTTCATAGCCATTGACCTTATTAAATTGATCTACTTTCAGTCTTTTATTGGGCAAATAGGCCTGCTCTTCAAGTCCGGGAATGGATGCGGCCTTGACCCCGGCAGCCCAAATCACGGTCTTAGATTCTAAGGTGGTTTGATCTGATAAGGTCAGAACAGAGCCATCGTAGGAATTAACGGTTTTTCCCAGAATCACTTTTACGCCAAATTGGTCGAGGTATTCCTGTGCCCTCCATGAAGAGGCAGGACTCATGGCATTTAATACCCGGTCTGATCCTTCGACCAGATAAATTTGCATGAGGTCGAAATCGAGTTCCGGGTAATCTTTGGGGAGGATAAATTTTTTCATCTCTGCCAGTGCACCCGAGACTTCTACCCCCGTAGGGCCACCTCCAACTACGATAAATTGTAACAACCTGCGCCGGGCATTGACATCATTCACCAACAAAGCTTGCTCAAATTTATTCAATATGGAATTGCGGAAGGCCAGGGATTCGTGTATGGACTTAAGCGGAAATGTATATTCTTCAAGAGAGGGATTGCCATAAAAATTGGTCGTGGCACCCATCGCCAATACCAGATAATCATATTCAATCGGACCGATCGAAGTTTCTATCTGGTGGAGTTCCGGTTGGATAGCCAGGACTTCAGCCAGGCGGAAGTGGAAATTTGCTTTATTCTGAAACCATTTTCTGAACGGATAGGAAATGGCACTGGGCTCTAATCCGGCAGTAGCTACCTGGTAAAACAGGGGTTGGAACTGATGGAAATTATTTTTATCAATTAAAACGACCTGATAGTCGGGCCTTGCGATTTTTTGTGCCAACGTAATACCGGCAAAACCGCCACCGACGATTACTATTCTTTTACCGGTTGAAGCAGGTAAATTGGGTTCAAAAGCGTTCATGAGATTATAGTTTTTCATTGTTAGTCAGTTATGTGATCTAAAAGACACCATAGAAGAATCAATGAAAAACAAATGTACCCCTATCCAGAAACTCGCTTAGACCAGGTTTTTGAAATAAGATTTTGAATAAATCCGGATTCTGTAGATACCCGACTAATGATTCGGTAAAATCCCTTTTTTCCTAAAAGACGATGTTTTAATTTTCAGAATATAATTTGCTTGTTAATAAAGATTATATTTAACATCAAATGATAACTACGGTATTATCATCATTAATAGAATATAATATTGAGTTAAATTGGTATCAATTTGTCGGTTAATGCCTGAATTTCTGATTCACTCAACACGTGATCCTGGAGTTTACCGGCAAAATAATCTGCATAAGCCTGCATGTCAAAATGGCCATGTCCACATAGATTAAATAATATAGTTTTCCGGGATCCCTCCAATTTCGCTTGCATGGCTTCTTTAAAAACGGTGGCAATAGCATGGGTGGCTTCCGGGGCAGGGATTATACCCTCCACCTGGGCAAACTTGACCCCTGCTTCGAAACATTCTAATTGGCCGTGCGCACGAGCTTCGATTAATTGGTCTTTCAATAATTGGGATACAATGACTCCTGCTCCATGGTATCTCAATCCACCTGCATGAATGGAGGCGGGCACAAATTCATGGCCCAGGGTATACATTGGTAATAAAGGTGTCATACCTACCGAATCTCCAAAATCATAACTAAATACACCCCTTGTCAATTTGGGGCAGGATAATGGTTCGCTTGCAACAGCCCTGATTTTTTTTCCTTCCTCCAGGTTTAAACGTAAAAATGGAAAAGACAGACCGGCAAAGTTAGATCCACCCCCAAACGGGGCAATCACGACATCGGGCATTTCTCCTGCTTTTTCCATTTGTAATAAAGCTTCCTGGCCAACTATAGTCTGATGCAGGAGTACATGATTTAAAACACTGCCCAGGGCATATTTGGTATCCGGATCCGGTGCAGCTCTTTCGATGGCTTCCGAAATAGCGATGCCCAGGCTGCCCGGAGAATTAGGGTTATTGGCCAATATTTTTCTACCCGACTCCGTATGATCAGTTGGTGAGGCGTATACTTTTGCGCCAAACATTTCCATCATAACCCTGCGATAGGGTTTCTGATCATAACTCACTTTTACCATGTAGACTTCGCATTCAATGCCAAACATTTTACATGCAAAACTTAATGCACTTCCCCACTGGCCAGCTCCGGTTTCTGTGATAATTCTTTTGACCCCCTGCTGTTTGTTATAATAGGCCTGAGGAATTGCGGTATTGGGCTTGTGGGAGCCACTCGGACTGACTCCTTCATATTTATAATAGATGTGAGCCGGGGTATCCAATAAGGCCTCCAGGCCATAAGCCCTGTATAAAGGGGTAGGACGATAAATTTTATAAGCTTCCCGGACGGTGTCAGGTATTTCTACATATTTTTCACTGGTGACTTCCTGTTTAATGAGTTCCATGGGAAACAAAGGTTCCAGCATCTCAGGTCCAATAGGTTGTTTGGTTCCCGGATGAAGAGGTGGCAATGGCTTATTCTTCATGCTGGCCGTGATATTATACCAATGAGTGGGTATCTCATTTTCAGATAACAGGATTTTCTTTTCCATGGATTAATGTGGATTTATGGAATGAAAGGTAGAGAGAATTGGGAAAATATTGACCTGCGCAACTGAAAATTATTGATGAATTGAATGCTTAAAAATGGATGGTATAGATAAGAATACAAGGGTATTTTATATTTGAATATATTAGTATGACCGTACCTGCGGCACGGGGAGTTTTGTGGTGGTTTTTTTACCAATATCCAGTGCCCAAAGGCACAAAAGATAGTAGAAACAAGTTTATGTTTGAATAGGATTAGAAATTAAGTTTTCCCAGCTTGTCCGGGAGGCGTTTTATTATTTTGCAAAGTATCTTTTGGTAAAGCCAAGAGCGCTGAGGGTTGGTTTTTTTACCAATATGGAGTACTCAAAGACACAAAGATTTGTAGAAACCCAGTTCATGTCTAAATTGGAGTAGAAAAAGACTTTCTTCCGGGGTTTTGTTTTGGAGGTTTATTATCCCGTAGGGATTATCTATTGGTAAAAACCGTAAACGGGTTTGATGCGTGCCTTAGGTACGCCAGATCCTTTTAACATCTCTTTTTCGGTTTGGGGTTTAATTTAAGCTGTACTTAAAGCTCAAGGTGCTGAAGGTCGTTTTTTGACAATATGGAGTACCCAAAGGCACAAAAATTTGTAGAAACCAGTTTGTGTTAATATACCTTACCCAACAGATCAGGAAGTTGAGGGTTACATTAATACTTTAAATTATATCCTGGAAAATATATTGTGCTTCATATTCCACCTCATGCTCATCCAACATAGATAGATACGCTGACCTGAAAGTTTTTTTTTGGTGATGGTTTTCCTGATTTTTAATATAATTAATCACCGTCGGTAATTGACATTTGGAATAGGAAAAAGCACCATATCCTTCCTGCCAGTTAAACCTGCCTCGAACCAGGTTCGTTTTATTGATCCAGGAAGATGAGTCACCTTTTACTTGTTTCATCAATTCAGAAAGTGACTGGACAGGTCTCATGCCAATTAAAAGATGGACATGATCATGCATTCCATTAATTATAACAACTTTGTGATTATTATTTTGAATAATAGCTGTGATATATTTATACAGTGAATCTTTCCAGGATGGTTGGATAATGGATGATCGGTTTTGAACAGCAAAAACGAGTTGTAGATGGATTTGAGTATATGTGTTCGCCATAGTTATTGACAAAATGTTCAGGTGCTAAGTTAATTTGTTGACAGCAGAACAGATACTTTCAAGATGGATAAGGAATCAAATGGCATAAATAGTCATTAAAATTTTTTCGGCTTAGATGTTTTGAGTATGCCGTACCTGCGGCACGGGGAGTGTGCGTTGATTTTTTTTGCCGATATGCGGTACCTCCGGCACCGAAACCTGTTTAGATGTTTTGAGTACGCCGTACCTATGGCACGGGGAGTGTGCGTTGATTTTTTTACCGATATGC
>JAWXBI010000145.1:0-4145 GCA_034439915.1 Saprospiraceae bacterium
ATCCTTTACCGGATGGTAATTCTTTTGTTGATTGAATAAAAGGATTTGTCCAGTTAATTGCTTACTATTTATTCATTTTATCTGGATTACGCAGGTGGCTGTTTTTAGCTCCATAAATGAAATAAATAAATAGACCTATGGCCAACCATCCCATTAATCGAGCCCAGTTTGTCCAACCCAAACCCAACATCATCAATAAACAAACAGCGACGCCTAGGATGGGTAAAAAAGGAACCCAGGGGACACGAAATTGCCGGGGAAGGTCAGGATCAGTTTTTCTTAAGATTATAACTCCTATACACACGAGAGAAAATGCAAACAAAGTACCTATACTGGTCATATCACCGACTACATCACCGGGGATAAACGCCGCAAATAACCCTACCAATACCAGGATAATGAGATTAGCTTTATACGGGGTCTTGAATTTTGGATGTATTTCACCGAATACTTTTGGCAACAGGCCATCTTTTGCCATGGAGTAGAATACCCTCGACTGGCCTAACAACATGACCAATATGACGGATGAAAATCCCGCCAGAATAGCCACGGTCACTAATTTACCGAGCCAGGCATAGCCGGCCATATATTTTGTAATGGCAAAAACAACAGACGCTTCTTTTCCGGATGTCCTGAAGTCTTCAACTGTAGCTACCCCGGTCAACATATGAGCAAATAATATATATAAAATGGTGCAAATCACTAATGATCCCAAAATACCGATTGGCATATCCCTTTTGGGATTTTTCGCTTCCTGTGCAGTAGTACTGACTGCATCAAAACCAATAAATGCAAAAAACACAATGCCGGCCGCTCCGACCATGCCCCAGAACCCACCAAAACTATGATTGATCCCCATATGATCTGTATAAGTGGAAACCGGAGGAATATATGGAGTATGGTTGACCGGATTGATAAATCCCCAACCAATGATGATAATGAGAACAACTATAGACACCTTAGCAATCACTATTATATTATTGACTGCTGCTGACTCACTGATTCCTTTGATTAATAATAGCGACAGAAGTGCAACGATCGATAGGGCAGGGATATTGATGATGCCATAGACTCCATCCACACTGTGCTCAAATGGAGAGTGACAAAACTCATACGGTATGGCCTTCCAGTGTAATATATTGACCAAAAGATTGTTGAGATATTCACTCCAGGCAATTCCTACTGTAGCTGCTCCAACAGCATATTCCAGGACTAAATCCCAGCCAATGATCCAGGCTATAAATTCTCCCATGGTAGCATAACTATAGGTATAGGCACTTCCTGCTATCGGTATGGACGAGGACAACTCGGCATAACACAAGCCGGCCAATGCGCACCCAATTCCTGCCAGCATGAAGCCAAAAGTCACTGAAGGCCCTGCATTTTGAGCTACAGCCGCTGCAGTTCTTACAAACAACCCTGCACCGATGATAGCGCCAATGCCAAGCATAACTAGGGAAGTTGCTGTCAGTGTCCTTTTGAGCGATCTTTCACCAGTTTCGGCCTGAGCTAATAATTGGCTCAGGGGTTTCCTTATAAATAAGCTCATTTAATTTAATAGTTTAAGGGTTCAAAATAGGAAAAATAAAGGAATAACCAAGCAGCACCAAATCGAGAGACTGGGTATCTCCTTTTGAATATCTTGCTCTTCAGGTGCAGCAGGTTGTGCAGACCGTTCTTTGTAGGAAAAAAATATCAAATTACATCCACTTTACACCTGTTAAAGTATCCCGTCCACCTTAAAACAAAAATGCCCACCATAAGGATGGCAGGCATTAAAAAAACGAAAACCTTAAATGCTATGCTATAAAGACTATTTATACTTTTAGTACTATACTTTTTTCCTCAATTTCACCGGCAGGGTTTTTATCTCCCCATCCCGCATGATCTTGACCTGAAGGACTTGTCCAACCCTGGATTCATCGCGTACATTGACCAGTTGATCAAACGTATTGATATCCTTGCCATCCACCTGCAAAATGATATCATCGGGAATCAAACCTCCGTAATCAGCTATACTGCCTTCCTGGACACTTTTGATCAATAAGCCTTTTTTACTGGGCAGATTTTGTTCTTTAGCCAGGGTCTCATCGATCTCATGGATTTCAATTCCCAGGCTTCCTACCCGTTCTACACTTCCATTGGTCTTAATTTCCATGACGACTTTTTGCATCAGGTTGACCGGGATAGCAAAGGAATAACCGGCAAAGCTGCCATCCGGTGAATAAATGGCGGTGTTGATGCCGACCAGTTTACCGTTGACATCCACCAGGGCGCCACCCGAATTACCCGGATTGACTGCAGCATCGGTTTGGATAAATTCTTCAATCGGTTTAGCATCCTGGATCAGGTTGAGTTTATTACGTCCTTTGGCGCTAACTATACCGGCAGTCACTGTAAAGTCAAGGTTAAACGGATTGCCAACTGCCAGTACCCATTCACCTACACGGAGGGCATCGCTGTTGCCTATTTCTACCGGGGTAAGGTTGGTGGCGTCGATTTTGAGTATGGCCAGGTCTGTACTTGGGTCAACACCAATTTTCGTGGCAACAAATTTGCGGTCATCATAGGTTTTAATATTGATTTCATCCGCATTATTAATTACGTGATTATTGGTCACGATCAGGCCATCTGCGGTAAGGATGACTCCGCTCCCCTTTCCTTCCCGGGGGCCGAGGTCGAATTGAAAACCCCTGAATAATTTTTCGATGTCAAATAAGTCGTCCATGCTTCGGGGTGACTGCCTCCTGCTGTTATCCTGCCTTCTTTGGTTGGCCATGGGGTCTGATTTGGTTTCAATATAAACCACCGATTTTTTAGCTTTTTCGGAAGCTACGGTAAAGTCAAAAGGCACTCCTGCAGCAACTGCGCTAGCCCCGTTCAAGCTGACTGGCTGCAACACCATATTTTGTTTATAAGCCTGGGTATGCGGTTGAATGACTAAAAAACCACCCAGAGCAAAAACCCCGCCGATCAGGGCTGAAAGAATTAAATTTATTTTTGATTGCATAGTTTTGTGTTTTAAGGATACAAAATTAACATAGGAAGGTAAGGATTTGATTCAGATTGAATTTCGTTTAACATTAGTTTAACCGGCAATCCTAATGATATCCCATTTTATCAGTTATAAATGGATCTTTCTGTTTAGAATATCAGGAACCCTGCTTACAAGTTCCCCTACCCTTGCTTAGTTTTACCCCGGAATAAACAAGATAGAACATGTCCAGAAAAAGCAAAATCGAGCGATTTGCTGAAATGAATGGTTTTGAAAATGTTTTTCAATGCACTGATCCGGAAGGTATGGAAATCCGTCAAGCCGATGGACATCTGATCGCGGCCAGAGGCCATTGGAACGAGTTAATATTTAAAAATCAACAACCTCTGGTTATCGAACTGGCGTGTGGCAAAGGGGAATATACTATTGGTTTGGCTGGTTTTCAACCTGAAAAAAATTTCATCGGTATTGATATCAAAGGCAACCGGATGCACCGGGGAGCAAAAAAAGGTTTGTTGCTTCAACTTAAAAATGCTGTTTTTTTACGCATCCGCATTGAATGGTTATCCAATCATTTTGGCCCAGGTGAACTCGATGAAATCTGGATCACCTTTCCGGATCCCTATCTTAAACACAGCAAATCCAATCGCCGGTTGACTTCCCCATTTTTTCAGGAACAATATCGCAGGTTACTTAAACCGGGAGGCAGAGCCCACCTGAAGACGGACAGTAAAGAACTATACCTTTTTTCACTCCAGACCTTAAAAACGACGCCAGGAGTAAAAATCAATACACATTCCACAGACATCGATGGGGATGGACTCACTAATGGGATTTTGGCTATCCAGACTTATTATGAAAGTAAACACCGGGCTATTGGCAAAAAAATTTTATATCTCTCGTGGGAATATACAGCCTAACTCTGTTTAACTCCTAAGTCTGGTAATCAGTCGAAGGTTTATAAAGGCGAAAAGGGCCATGGTCGCCATCATCATTATGGCAATGAGATTTCTGTTTAAAACGTTTTCGATCAGGACAGGATGAAGGAGATAACCGAGGAGAGCCATAGGTATGATGATCATCGCCTTTAATGCATTGGAAAACTTCGTGTCGGTTTTGGTCCTTAAAGCGAACATATAATTCATACCCA
>JAWXBI010000146.1:0-3940 GCA_034439915.1 Saprospiraceae bacterium
TCAATGGTCAATGGTCAATGGTCAATGGTCAATGGTTAATGGTCAAATGGTTAATGGTTAATGGTTAATGATAATTGTTCATTGTTCATTGATAATTGCTCATTGTTCATTGTTCATTGTTCATTGTTCATTGTTCATTGCTCATTGCTAATTGTTCATTGTTCATTGTTCTTCTGTCCTCAGACTCATGACCGGATTAGCTCTTGCTGCTTTGATCGCTCTAAATCCTATCGTCATCAAGGTAAGTGACAATACCAATGCTCCTGCTAAAACGAATATCCACCATTGAATATCGATTCGGTAAGCAAAATCCCTGAGCCATTGATTTGCAGCAAAATAAGCAATGGGCGATGCAAGCAGAATGGCAATGCCGATCAGGATTAAAAACTCTTTAGACAACACGCCAACGATAGATTGTATGCTGGCGCCTAATACTTTGCGTATACGCACCTCCCTGGTCCGGGACTGGATGGTGTAAGTAGCTAAACCAAAAAGCCCAAGGCAGGCAATGAAAATAGCCCATACCGAAGCGACAGTAAACAATTGACTATATTGTTTTTCAGCGCGGTAAGCCTGATTAAAATTTTCGTACACAAAAAAGTATTCAAAGGGATTCCCTGCAAAAAAAGATTTAAATGTTTTTTCCAGGCTGGCCAGCTTGATATTCATTTGATCCGATGTCAGTCGGAGAGTAAAATATCCATTGGGATCCTCCGCCAGTTCATTTTTAGGAAATTCTAAATGGTGTAGAGTCTTACCATCATAACGATAGGTTCCATTTTTATTCCAATTCCCTTTGAACCACAAATCATCAGGTCCTGATTTCCATTCGCTACTCGAAACACGACTCAACGATAAAGTGCTGAATGTTTTTCCATCAAATTTACTGATACCTTCCTGGGTGTCGAAGTAAATATTGCCTGCCTTGTCTTCCTGGATACCCCAAATGTCGGTGCTTACTAAACCATGTTTTGTTGTATAATTCAGAATATATTTTCCATGATCATACTTAAATACTCCCTGCCCCCTGCTGCCAAACCAATAATTATTTTTTTTGTCCTGGTATACAATCATTATTGCTTCGCTCAGTTTTGAAACTGTGTCACCGATTGCAACGGCAGAGAGTTTAGTTTTTAAAATATTATTGGTGGCTTGAGAAGTGTTTTGTCCTTTGCAGGAAGTCAACTCTGTTAATATGCATAATAATAGAAGTGTGATTAATTTCATTATCTGCTTTAGAATGTGACTGTGAATTATTAAGATCGAAGACGTCCAAAGTACAAAATATATCCATCAACATCTTCGACATCAAATCCCCGCAGACCAAACAAGTAAACAGTAGACAGTTACTCAGTGGTCAGGCAAAAAAGTCGACAGGCATATAAGTAAACAGTAGACAGTTACTCAGTGGTCAGGCAAAAAAGTCGACAGGCAATAATTGTTCATTGTTCATTCCTCATTTTTTCCGTAATTCGTAATTCCTAATTAATTCCTATTTCGTAATTGTTTATCTATTCTGTGCGCAAACTTTTCACCGGATTAGACACTGCCGCTTTAATAGCCTGGAAGCTCACTGTAATTATAGTGATGGACAAGGCTGCAACGGCCGCAAACACAAATACCTGCCAGCTTATCTTGATTCTATAATCGTAATTCGTCAACCAGTTTTTGAGATAATAATACGCAATCGGTGCAGCCAGTACACAGGAGAAAATAACCAGGACTATAAATTCGGAAGAAAGTAAACGCCATACATTGGTTACACTGGCACCCAATACTTTTCGAATACCAATTTCTTTAGTACGTTGTTCAGCTACAAAACTTGCCATACCAAACAATCCAAGGCAAGAAATGAATATTGCAAGAATAGCAAAATAAGAAGATAGTTTTCCGATTCGTTCTTCGGCTTTGAACTTAGTCCCGAATTCTTCATCTACAAATTTGTAATTAAAAGGTACACTGGGATTGTATTTCTTTAACACTGTTTCTATGCTGCTCAATGCCTGTGAGGTACTTTGATTAGGATTCAATCTCAAAATCAGGTTTTGCATATTTCCATAATCTTCAGTATGATATAAAGTGGGGCGAACAGGGTAAAACGGGGATTCCTGCATGATGTCATTGACCACGCCGATAATGGTATAAGGGGTACTACCCCATCTCAATGTTTTACCCACCGGATCCTTGATACCTATAAATTTTGCGGCAGATTCATTGATGATAAATGCAGTGGAATCAGTGGCAAAATCTTTTGAAAAATCCCTACCCTCTTTAATTTTCCATTGCACGGTTTTACCAAAGTACAGTGAAACTGTATTATTTGGAAAATCAACGGCGAGGTTGGGGTCCTTACCTTCCCATTCAAATCCGCCATTGGTATTCCACACTGCAGTCAATGGGCTCATGCTGGCAGCCATTTCTTCTATGGCACCTGAATTTTTTAATTCTATCCTGACTGCATCGAAATGTTCTTTGATTTCTTTTTCCAAAGCCAGGTTTATCAAACCATTCTGAGTATAACCAATAGGTCGGCTTTTAGCAAATTGTATTTGTTGATAAACGATGATAGTACCAATGATCAGCATGACTGAAACGGTGAATTGAGTAACCACCAACACTTTACGAGGTATGGATGCAAACCTGCCAACCCGAAAGGTTCTTTTTAAAACTTTGAGAGGTTGAAAGGAGGATAGATAAAGCGCCGGATAACTTCCTGAAAGTAAGCCTGTGACCAGGATAAATAGCATGGTCAACATCCAGAACTGTGGATTATCCCAGGCAATATCGATTTGTTTACCAGCTACTTCATTAAATACTGGCAACAATAAGGTCACGAATATCAAAGATAAAACAAAAGCCAAGACAACTACCAGGTACGATTCTGCAAAGAATTGTTTAATCAATTGCCAGCGCAATGAACCGATGGCTTTGCGTATACCTACTTCTTTCGCTCTTTTTTCACTTCGTGCTGTAGATAGATTCATAAAATTGATACAAGCGAGTAACAATACAAAAACACCAATGATACCAAACAACCATACGTATTGGATTTTGCCACCGGTATTGCTGCCATTCTTAAACTCACTGTATAAATTCCATTTGCTCATTGGTTGCAAAAAAACTGCCCATTGGTATTTGGCATCTTCACCACTGATGTTATTTAGTTTTACATTTTTGATTTTTGAAGAAACTTTGTCCATCTCCGTATTATCGGCAATCTGAACAAAAGTTTGAGAAAAATTACTACCCCATGGGTCATCCATTTTTTTAGACCATGGGTTCTGAATTACCCATAAGTCCCAGGGCATCATGATCTTGATATCTTTAAAAGAAGTATTGCCAGGCAAATCTTCAAAGACACCGGTTACTTTTACCTCTGCGGTCCGATCCAGTTTTATTGTTTTATTCATTGGGTCTTCTTTTCCAAATATGGCTTCAGCCGTGGATGCAGATAGAAGGATAGAATAAGGATCTTTTAAACCAGCCCGGGTACCTTTATGCATTTTGATACTAAGCATGTCTGGTCCATCCGCTTCAAAATAGTTGCCCACTTTGCTAAAATTTTTATCACCAAGAGTCAATAGATGGCTACCTGTCCAGGAAGTTTGAACGACATATTTAAAATCACTTCCATATTTATTCCTCAACTCCGGCCCCATTAAACCAGGCACTGCAACTTGAGTTTCGACATTGCCATTGAAGTTTGCATTCTGCATGATCTGGGCAACACGCTCGTAATTTTGATGATATTTGTTAAAAGACAATTCATCGTTTACCCATAAACCAATAAGCATAGCAACGGCCATACCGACCGCAAGACCTCCAATATTAATAGCACTGTAACCTTTGCTTTTGATTAGATAGCGCCATGCAATTGTGAAATAATTCTTGATCATAATTAATTGTTTAGTTGACAGTCGGTAAGTCGACAGTCGGTGAA
>JAWXBI010000147.1:0-24386 GCA_034439915.1 Saprospiraceae bacterium
ATCGATATAACCGGGAATTGAAGTCCATTGAAAAAGTGCATGATTCGAAAAGAGTGGACCTGGTAACTGAAGAAGAGCGGGTATACAACGCAGACCGGTCTGCCTGGACTTATCTAAAAAACAATGATATTTTTTATCAATCCTCCACCACCTCAGAACCATTAAGGATAACCAGGACAACAGCACGGGAATCCAACCCGCATTTTTCTTTTCATGGACAAAAAATCGCATACGTGCTGGAGGATAATTTATATGCCTGGGCTATAGACCAGGGCAATACCACCCAATTGACTGCCTTCGTCAAAAGTGCCCCACCCGCGGATACCAGAAAAGATTCCAGACAGGAGTCCTGGTTAAAAAAAGATCAATTGAATGAATTTGATATTTTGAATGAACGCAAGCTTAAACGCGATATGCAGGATTCTGCCAATAAACTGCAGCAAAAGAGTCAGGAAATCAAGCCCGTATACCTGGATGACAAAGTGATTTCCGGCATTCAATGCAGTCCGGATGGCCGTTTTATCACATACCGTCTCACCAAAATCAATCGTTCAAAATCCACCATTGTGCCATCCTATGTGACGGAAAGCGGTTTTACTGAGGACTTACCGGCACGAACCAAAGTAGGTACTCCGGGAAGTTTACAAGAGCTGATGTGCCTGGATAAGTTAAGGGATACCCAGTATATCATATCTGTAAAACAACTTTCAGGAATAAAAGAAATCCCTGCGTTTATTAACGACTATCCTCAACTCTTTAAATCCTATACAAAAGATTCAGCTGACCGGTTGGTTACTTATACGTTGTTATCCTATTCCCCGGCGGGTACTCATGCAGCCATAGACATACGTTCGCAGGACAATAAAGATCGGTGGATATGTTTGGTGGATTTACCTACGGGCATACTCAAAATCCTGGATCGTCAGCATGATGATGCCTGGATCGGGGGGCCTGGTGTTGGTGGCGGGTTTGGAGGCGGTAATTCAGGCTGGCTCAATGAAGATGAATATTGGTTTCAGAGTGAAGAGACCGGATATTCACAGGTGTATAAAATAAATGTGGTGAATGGAAATAAAAAGGCGTTGACCCGGGGAAAATATGAAGTACAAAGAACTTCACTCTCTGTCAACAAACTCCACTTCTACCTCAGCACCAATGAGACCCATCCGGGCGAACAACAGTATTTTAAAATGCCGGTTTCAGGAGGACCAGTGGTGCGCCTGACCCCAATGACCGGAGCCCATACCGTAGCCCTTTCCCCTGATGAGACCCAACTGGCCTATTTATATTCTTACAGCAACAAACCCTGGGAACTCTATCTCCAGGAAAACAAAGAAGGTGCTGTACCGGTTAAAATCACGGACAAGGCCATGACTGCAGAATTTTCCAGTTACCCCTGGCGAGATCCTGAACTCATCACTTTTCATGCGCGCGACAGCGCTGTCGTTTATGCACGAATCTATAAGCCGACAAAAAAATTAAATAACAAGGCTGCCGTCATTTTTGTGCATGGTGCAGGGTACTTACAGAATGCGCATCGCTGGTGGAGCAGTTATTTCCGTGAATTCATGTTTCACAATTTGCTCACCGACCAAGGTTATACGGTATTGGATATGGACTACAGAGGGAGTGCAGGTTATGGCAGGGATTGGAGGACGGGGATCTACCGTTTCATGGGTGGTAAGGACCTCACGGATCATGTAGACGCTGCAAAATATCTTGCTGAACATCATGGGGTCAATCCTAAAAAAATCGGGATCTATGGCGGTTCATATGGTGGGTTTATCACCCTGATGGGTTTGTTTACTGCACCCTATGTATTTGCTGCCGGGGCAGCATTACGCCCGGTGACAGACTGGGCACAATACAACCATGGATATACCTCCAACATCCTGAATGAACCCTTTACCGACAGTATAGCTTACCGTAAGTCATCGCCTTATTATTATGCGGATGGCTTAAAAAAACCGTTGCTCATTTGCCACGGTATGATTGATGTCAATGTGCATTATCAGGATGCGGTCAAACTGGCCCAACGATTGATTGAACTGCGCAAAGAAAACTGGGAATTGGCCTCTTACCCTATGGAGGATCATGGTTTTGTAGAACCCACCAGTTGGATGGATGAATACAAAAGAATATTAAAGTTATTTGATCGTTGGTTAAAATAGAACCGGGACGTGTTTCTTTGAGTTTTTTGATCTCTATGATTCCCGGATAAAGTTTACACTGCTATGTCCAATCCGAAAATAAATATGCTGAGCTCTGAAGTGCTTTCTGATCATTGGTACCTTTTAAAAAAATATACTTTTGAGCAACAAGACAAAAAAGGTATTTGGCGACAGACTGTCCGCGAAGCATATGACCGGGGAAACGGTGCCGTGATCCTGTTGTACAATACGGCAAGAAAAACCGTGATTTTGACCCGTCAGTTTCGCTTGCCTACCTATATTAATGGGAACCCGGACGGCATGATGATTGAAGCCTGCGCCGGATTGCTCGATCGCGATAATCCGGAAGATTGTATACGTAAAGAGACGGAAGAAGAGACCGGATTTAAAGTGCGTCAGGTCAAAAAAATCTTTGAGGCTTATATGTCCCCTGGTTCCGTCACCGAGATCTTATATTTTTTTGTAGCCGAATACGATGCTTCTATGAAAATAAGTGACGGCGGGGGCCTGGAAGCTGATCATGAGCTTATCGATGTCCTGGAAATACCCTTCCCCCGGGCATTGGACATGATGGCCAACCAGGAAATCAAAGATGCTAAAACCATATTGTTGCTTCAGTATGCCGTTATAAACCAATTGGTATAATTGAAATATTATTTGTTTGGGGGTGACCAAAAAGTAAAAATTAATTAGAATTGATATTGGTTCGAGTCCCGACCGGTTGCTGTTCGAGATTCTTCTCCCGACCGATACCGATCAGGACTCGAATTAATATTAAAATGACTTTTTGGTTAGCTCCAAAATAGGTAACAGTTTTGGGCTTCGGCCGGCTAGGCATAACTGCAAATTTTCATTTTATAATATGTATGAATTGACAAATAAAATTATACTTAAACAATTCGGCCCGTCACTTGTCCTGTACCCGGGCCAATCATTGATCCGGAGGCCAGGATTAATTTTTAAATTTTTTAAACAATTGAGTCGATTTCGGTGTTTTGGAAACCAAATGGTGGTAAGCCGGAGATGGTCTGCATTTGGTTTGAAAAATGCAGCCCTATCCTGACTTAGTATCCTGCTGATTAAAATGGTATTTAAGTTTATTTTTGGTTTCGTTTTTTTAATTCTTGTTCTTATGTTTTTAAAAATCATTAAATTCAGTACGCTAATGGCCGTTTTAAGCAGTCCTTTTGGACGGAATGTTGAAGCACAACGACCCGCCAATGCTGTAGCCAGCAGCGTTACACTTTATGATTTTAAACTAAATAACCTGAACGATGGATCCGAGATGAATCTGAAAAAGTTTATTGGAAAAAAGGTAGTTATCCTGAATGTAGCCTCCGAATGCGGCAATACCCCACAATATGCGGATTGGCAGAAATTTTATGAAGCCAAACAAAAAGATGTCGTAGTCCTGGGCATTCCGGCCAATGAATTTGGTGGCCAGGAACCGGGTTCCAGTAAAGAAATTTCTACTTTTTGTCAAAAAAATTATGGGGTCACCTTTCCGATGGCGGAAAAAATCGCAGTAAAAGGCCCAAATAAAGCCCCGCTGTACAAATGGTTGTCCGATAAATCCCTCAATGGCTGGAATGATAAAGAACCCACTTGGAATTTTTGCAAATACGTCGTCAACGAAGAAGGTCAGTTGACCCATTTTTTCGGTGATAAGGTATTGCCAACGGATCCGGCTTTTTTAAAAGCGATCGAATAGTTTTATTCAAACCCGCGGGTTATCTGAATTGGCTTGTAATCTGCTTATTTAAAATCTTTATACAACAAGTACTTAGCCCTGATTTTGTTGTACACTGCCAGATCGGCTTGCCAGCTTGCCCTGATTTCTTCTTCGCTCAGCCCTGCCTTGATCTGGGCCATCAACTGATCATTGCCCGCAAGTTTATTTAGAAAATTGTTTTGTAAAAAAAACGGGTCTTTATCCTTTAGATCGGCATAAAACATCAGCAGCCACTTGAGGTTTAAACGTTTCCATGACCGGATTTCTTCTATGGAAAGATTGGAGAGGTTGTGCCCATAACACAATTGATCGAGCAGTTTCGGGGTTTTAGCTCCTGGGATACTCCGGGGAGTATATTGATAGTCACCTTTGGAATATTTGGGATGACCAAAGCAAATAAACGGAAGCTCCGTGCCCCTTCCCTCATTGGATGTTGTTCCTTCAAAAAAACAGGTCGATGGATACAATAAGGTTGCCCTCAGGTTGGGAATATTGGGGGAAGGTTTTACCGGCAAATCGTAGGTCATAGTATGATCATAATGAGTACAGGGAATTACCTGAAGGTCACACTGGACCCCGTTGGCGTTCCATCTTTCCCCGTTGACCATCATAGCGTATTCGCCAATAGTCAGACCATAAACCACCGGGACCGGAAAAAATCCCAGAAAGGAGGTAAACCCCTTTTTCATCACCGGCCCGTCGACATAATAACCATTGGGGCTGGGACGGTCCAGGAGGATCAGTGGTTTTTGATTTTCCCCGCAGGCTTCCATTAATAAGCTCAGTGAAGCGATATACGTATAGAACCTCACCCCGATATCCTGAATGTCAAATACAACAATATCCAGGTCGGCCAGATCCTCGGGTCCCGGTTTTCTTTTTTCCCCGTACAAAGAAACCAACATAATGCCGGTTTCAGGGTCCCGCATGGTAGCTACTTTTTCGCCTGCATCCGCTTCTCCGCGGAATCCATGCTCTGGAGAAAATATTTTAGTGATGTTGATATGATGTTTCAACAAGGTGTCGACCAGGTGCACTTGTCCGATCATAGAGGTTTGGTTGACGACAAGGCCTACCCTTTTGTTTTTTAATAAATCAATATAAAGCGGAATGGAATATGCTCCCGGAATGGCTTCGATACCTTCCTGGTTTTTTACCCTATTCACCGGGGATGAATGTTTAGGGGTCGAGGATAAACAAGCCATCCAGCATAAACCCATCAGGAAGGCAAATCTTAAAGTTGACACCATATTGTTGTATTAAAGTAAATTTGAATATATAATAAGAGGTGTAAAAATAAGGGATGCAAACCAAATACGCAGTAATCGATATAGAGACTACAGGAGGGCTGCCCAAACGGGATAAGATCATTGAGATAGGCATCGTCCTGTACGATGGTGAAAAAGAAACCGGGCGATATGAAACGTTGATTGACCCCGGGTACGGTATCCCTCCACAGATCACCCGGTTGACCGGAATCACGGGTGCTATGGTCGCCGATGCTCCAAAATTTTATGAGGTAGCCCGGGATATCGTCGAATGGACGAAGGATGCCGTGTTTGTTGCCCATAATGTGCGGTTTGACTATAATTTTATCCGGGAAGAGTTTGCGCGCCTGGGTTACACCTATACCCGGAAACAATTGTGTACTAAACGACTGGCCCGGAAAGCAATAGAAGGATTGAGGTCCTATAGCCTTGAATCGTTGATCCATTACCTGGGCATTCAGGTCAGGCACCGGCACCGTGCCCTTGATGATGCATACGCAGCCAGCATGGTTCTGGATCACGTATTCAAACAAAGGGCGAGCCAGGAATATGCCCTGGACCTGATCCATCAGGGGGTCAAAGAATCCAGACTACCGGCCTCACTCAGTCTGGAATACCTGCATAGCCTGCCCGAAACTTGTGGAATCTATTTTTTCCATAATGCTTCCGGCGATGTCATCTATGTAGGTAAAAGCATTAATATCCGCGATCGTATCCTACAGCATTTTGCTGACCACACCCCAAAAGCCACTGCCTTACAACAATTGGTGGATAGTATCACCTATGAAATCACCGGCAGTGAATTACTGGCTTTGTTAAGGGAAAATGAAGAAATCAAAAAAATAAAACCCGAGATCAACCGGTTATTGAGAAAAAAAGAATTGCCCTTTGGTTTGTATAGCCTGACGGGTGAGGATGGATATATCCGTTATGAAGTACACAAAGTCCCCGTTTATGATGCTGAATATGCTTTGGTTAAAAAATTCAGTACCGCCGCAAATGCCAAATCATTTTTAACGGCAAACCTGGAAAGGTATCGTTTGTGTGCAAAATATACCAGTTTGGAAAAACCGGGTGGACCTTGTTTTAACTATCATATCAACAAATGCGTCGGCGCTTGTATGGGGGAGGAATCCGTGGAGAGTTACAACCTCAGGGCTGGCTTATTGTTCGATAAAATGATCTATCCGCAAGAATCCTTTATCGTTTCAGAATCCGGACGCAGCCATGGAGAATCAACCCAGTTGTGGTTTGATAAGGGTATTTGTATAGGTTATGCTCATCTGGATGACTACAGCAGCAGCATCCGCAACCCTTCTGACCTTACTCCTCTAACCTCTGATGAAGATACCAGGATCATCCTAAAACATTATTTTTCAAAAAAAACCAATACCAGAATCACGAATATTCCCTTTCATTTCAGTTTGCAGGAATAATCGGTTTGGGATAATGTTTTCCAAGGATAAGTCCATATTTTTTTTGTTCCTGGACGGTCAGGGATTCCGGGTGAAAAAGTTTGGAATCAGGCAATTTCTGTAGTTCCTTTAGCCAGGCCCGGGTATACTTGCCATTGGGGTCGTATTTTTTAGCGATGTAATTAAGACTGGCAAATTTTTCTTCACCGGTATCCGGCATCTGGCCAGCCAGGACCATCCAATTGACCCAGTTACTTGCAGGGTCATAGTCGATCAAATTGGCTTCAAACCAATCAGCCCCCCATTGCCAGTTTACGTTTAACGTAGTAATGAGGAAATGCCCCACGGCCTCCCGCAATGGATGGGGTAAAAATCCTGTAGCTTTTAGCGCCTGCATGGATGCATCGATCAATGGGCTACCTGTCCTGCCTTCTTTCCAAAGATTAAACAAATAAGTTCCTTCTTTTGCCCGGGGCAAGGGCTTATTCAGTATCCCTCCTTTTTGAAAAATTTTATCTCCGTATTTTTTGGCCATCAACCGGCAATAGTCGCGGCGAATCAGTTCGGAGATCAGACTTTGGGTTGCTTCGCGGCTACCATGAATAGATTCATAAGATTTTACCTCGTGATAGATCATTTTCGGAGACAAACAACCCTGCGCCAGCCAGGGCGAAAAGGATGATGAAAACAACGGATTGTCGATCAGATTATCTTTAGCCTTGTATTTGTTTAATCCGTTTTCAGACCAGATATACTCTTTGAGTTTTTTAATGCCGGCGGGTTCGCCCCCGTTAAATAAGGTTATATGCATTTGATCCGACTGCATTCCAAAATCGGCTAAAACGGGTATACGCCCCGCATCAAAAGATTGATGTACCGCACTCAGGGTGTCCGAAACAGGCAGCATTGCACGGACCGGAACAATACGCTCCAGTTCTTTTTTAAAGGTGGTAAAATTATCCGGGGTATGCGTAACCGGAAAAGGAAGATCCTGGGTATAATACAACATCTTTCCTCTGGTAAGCCTCATTTCCTGACCTATGGTCCATAGATTTCGCTCCAATTTATCCTGGACCATTACCTCGTCCCTGGTCCTTTCCCTGTTACAAAACACCAGAGATGTTTTAAATTCCCGTGCCAATGAAAATATCTCTTCCTCTGGTTTACCTATCCTGACAATGAGATCCGAACCCAGCTCTTGCCAGGACTTGCGCAATGCAGTAATAGATTCGATGATAAATTGTGCACGGAGCGGGTGTATCCGGCTGTGGCCAAACCTGGACTTTCCCATAAACACCCTTGGGTCAAATATATAGACGGGTAGTACTTCATTGTTCCACCGGGCGGCTTCGTACAAGGCTTCATTGTCATGAATTCGCAAATCCTGGCGGTACCATAGGATTGATCTGTTTTTCATGACTGTGACGTTGTGGATTGATACATTATCTTTGCAAAAATAAACGATAGATGTATCGAAAGTTAGTTTTGTTTGGTTTAATGTTTATACTGATGTCTGCCTGCAAACCCAGTACGTCCGGTGGAATTTCCACCACCGAGTTGGCCAGCCTTCATACTGAATTGATGGCCCTTCACGATTCTACCATGGTCAAACACGGGGTGTCTCTTAAACTGATCGACCAACTGGACCAGATTAAACTCAGCCAGCCCGAAGGATCTTTGGATTCTATCCGGGATGAACTCGACCGTTCCAATGAGGCTATGATGGACTGGATGGCGGAATATACCGATCCGGTTACCCAGGACAGTAGTGCCCTGAATTATTTGATGGATCAACTCCGGCTCATGAAAGCGATTGCCCAGACTCAAGCCACGGCTATTTCAGGTGGTAAAACCATATTGGAAACAAAAAAATGAAACGCTTCCCATTTATTGCTGCGATATTTTTTTTTATTTATCTGGGTTGTAAGCAGTCGCCCGGTCCACTTCCTATCCTTGGAGAATCTGAAATTGTGGATGGGGATACCATTTTTCACCAGATCCCGGATTTTTCATATCTGGACCAGTACGGTCAACGTTTTACTCAGGACTCCGTTCGTTCCAAAGTCTATGTCTCGGATTTTTTCTTTACCAAATGTCCGACCATCTGCCCTAAGATGGCGCAGCAACTATTGCGTATACACCAGCAATTTGAGCACAACCCGGATTTCAGGATTTTATCGCATTCCATAGACCCCAAATACGATACTACCGAAGCTTTAAAAAAATATGCAGATAAATTAGGGGTCGGGGATAGCCGAACCTGGCATTTTTTATCTGTTCCAAAAAATGAAATCAGTGCTATTGCCGGCAAATATTTAGCGGCTGTTCAGCAGGACAGCACACTGGAAGAAGGTTTTACGCATACCGGGCACTTTTTACTGATTGACCAGGAGCGGCGTATCCGGTCGTTTTGCGACGGAACCAAATCTGAAGAAGTCGACCGGCTGATGAAGGAAATTTCCCTGTTATTGGATGAAAAAAAACCTCATTAAACTTCTTGGGCTGGGTTGTATCCTTTGCTTTCATGCTCAATGCCTGAGGCCTTCGCAGGGTGAACAAATCTATCTGTCCACCTGTAACTCCTGTCATATGGAGGACGGCAATGGCCTGGCTGACCTTATTCCGGCTTTTCAACCAGAAGGGTTTGAAAGGAATAGAAAAAAATTGATTTGTACTGTTGTCCTGGGAATCAATGATTCCTCCACAGGACAATTTATGCCCCGGTATAATACCCTTAATGATGCGGATCTGGCCAATGTGCTGAATTACATCAGAAGCCTCAAAGCCGGATCTACCCTTCCTTTCACGGACAAAGAAATTGAATCCTTAAGGGATGATTGCCGGTAATCTGGCCTAATTCAAACTAGACAACCAGCTTAAACCTGCTAGCAAAACCCTTGTTCCATTGGAGCCGGTTGGGAACTATGGCCATGGCAATTTAAACCATGCCTGCCCTTTGGCAACTGGAGGGTCTCTGTAGCCCCATTTTTAATTCAACAGAGGTATAATCACAGTATATTCTCAACCAAAATTTGAACGGTCTTTTTACACCATCAACTTGTTATTACATTTGTGCTCAAGATTTAATATTGTATGAATTCGTCTACGACCAAGTTTGAAAAAATTCCCACCTTCATTTTCCCTACCTCCAAAGAAGCTTCCGCCTCGGTAGCCCAGGAGATAGCCCGCCTGATCCGCAGTCAGCAGGCAGTCGGTGAAATCTGTGTGCTGGGGCTGGCCACGGGATCTACCCCGATCACCCTGTATACTGAATTGATCCGACTGCATCGAGAGGAGCAATTGAGTTTCAACAATGTGGTCACGTTTAACCTCGATGAATATTTTCCGATGAATCCGGATGCCCTGCAGAGTTATGTCCGGTTTATGAACGAAAATTTATTTAACCATATCGACATTCCCCGGGCTAACATCCACCTTCCGGACGGCACCCTGGAGAAATCAGAAATCTCTTCTTTTTGCCTTGAATACGAAAACAAGATCAAGGACGCCGGAGGAATAGATTTGCAGATTCTGGGTATCGGTCGAACCGGACACATTGGTTTTAATGAACCCGGCTCGGGATTGAATAGTATGACCCGGTTGATTTCACTGGATTTTATGACGGTATTGGATGCCGCGAGCGAATTTTTTGGTGAAGAAAATGTACCCAAAAATGCAATCACCATGGGGGTCAAAACCATCCTGAGTGCCAAAAAAATAATCCTGATGGCCTGGGGTGAAGGCAAGTCCAAAATTATCCAGAAAGCGGTGGAAGAACAGGTGAATGACAGTATACCAGCCACCTATCTTCAACAGCATCCCAATACCAGTTTTATTCTGGACGAAGCTGCAGCCTCCGGATTGACCCGGATTAAAACTCCCTGGCTGGTCGATTCTTGTGACTGGGACGATGCCCTGATTAAAAAAGCCATTATCTGGTTGTCTACCAAACTGGAAAAACCTATTTTGAAACTGACCAACCGGGATTACGCTGAATTTGGTATGGGCGATATTATCACCGAATTTGGCAATGCTTACAACATCAATATCAACATGTTTAATCAACTCCAGCACACCATCACCGGATGGCCTGGTGGCAAGCCCAATGCCGATGATACTAACCGGCCCGAACGGGCTGAACCTGCCCAAAAACGAGTCATTATTTTTAGTCCCCATCCAGATGATGATGTGATCTCCATGGGGGGCACTTTTATCCGGTTGGTCGATCAAAAACACGAAGTCCACGTCGCCTATCAGACCAGCGGCAATATTGCTGTTTTTGATGAAGATGTAATCCGGTTTGCCGATTTTATCCGCGACTTTCACTCGACATTTGGACTGGATGTTTCGACGGCCAATAAAATGTATCTTGAAATTAAACAGCAACTGGAAAACAAAAAACCCGGAGAGGTCGACTCCAAACCGGTTCAAACCATCAAAGGACTGATCCGCAGAGCGGAAGCTAAGGCCGGCTGTCGTTACGTGGGTATTCCGGATGAGCAGGCTCATTTTCTGGATCTCCCGTTTTACGAAACCGGGTTGGTCAAAAAAAAGCCTATCGGCCCGGAAGATATCCGCATCACTAAAGAGTTGCTCAACAAAATCAAACCGCACCAGGTATATGCTGCCGGTGACCTCAGTGACCCGCATGGCACCCACCGGGTATGTTTGCAGGCCGTATTCCGGTCTTTATCCGAATTAAAACAGGACGGGGCAGACTGGATAGACAATTGTTGGTTGTGGTTGTACCGGGGAGCCTGGCAGGAATGGGAAATCGAAAATATCGATATGGCTGTTCCCATTTCTCCAGAAGAATTGATGAGAAAAAGAAAAGCAATATTTAAACATCAGTCTCAAAAAGACAGGCCCTTATTTCCCGGATCCGATGCCAGGGAATTTTGGCAGCGGGCAGAAGACCGCAACCGGGGTACAGCCATAACTTATAATAAATTAGGTTTAGCAGAATATGAAGCCATTGAGGCCTTTAAACGTTATTATTTTTAGCAGGTGATGATGAAAAAAATTATTCTCTATTTGTTTTTTTGTTTTCTGTCCGGGCCGGTACTCCGGGCTCAGGTGAAGGTCAATATTTCGCCCAATGTATTCCTGACCTTTCCGAATCCACCGGATATCCTGGATACGCTGGGGCAAAAAGTCTATCATTACTCCGATGAAACCGGATATTACGCATGTATAGTGCAACAAACTACCCTAAATCCCGCAAAACGGTCAGCACTCGATGTCAATCGTTTTTATAACGAGGTTTATCAATCGGTAAAAATACCGGGAGATAACTGCAATTTGATCAAACAAAAAAATGTCACTATAGAGGATCTGTCCGGGATTGAGTTTTATGCTACCTGTGACCCGAATCCTGAAACACCGGAGTTGCGCTTCAAACGATTGCTTTTGTATGAAACTAAACTTTTTGTTGTGGATTTTTGGACTACCAAGGCCTACTATTCACAGGCAGAGGGCAATAAGAATGGTTTTTTTGAATCCATGGCGCTCGAGGTAAAGGGTGATGCTACTATACCCTCTGCCTTTCAACCGGCAGAAACTTCCGACAATATTTCTTATAACTGGCTTATCCTCATCCTTGTCCTGGCACCTATTATCTATCTGTTTGTTATTAGAAAGCCTAAAAAATAGTTAATAAGCAATCTTAGGAATATTTACGCGGCTTAATTGTTAATTTTGCCGCGCTAATCCATTCTTCTAGACCATGAGTAAATACATTGCATTTCTTTTTTGTATCCTTTTTGTTGTATCGTGCGATCGTTCTGCACGGGATCTGGTGATTGTGGAAAATTTAAAATCCAAATACCGCATCATTTACAGCGAACAGGCGTCGGATAGCGTTTTGCAGGCTATTCAGATTTTTAAGGCCAACCTGAAACTAAGCTCCGGATTTGAGTTTATGTCTTTTTCTGATATCGTAGGACCCCAGGATGAAGAAATCCTGATTGGCCAAAGCAACCGGAATAAAAATTACCTGAGTACCTTTCCTCTAAGTGAAGTCGGAGATGGTTATATCTCCGCCGTAAAGGATAAAAAGTGGAACATCCTGGCCAACAGTGCCACCGGACTGAGCCAGGGATTATTGGATGTGATCGTGAGAATGGGGGCATTAAAACTGAATGAAAATATCACCCAATACAATCAGAAAGGAAAATTAATCATCCCGGCAACTCCTTTGATTTTTAAACCCAGTTTTAGTCACCGCCAGGCGATCAATCCCAATGCTTTGAATGAATCATACCGGAACTGGAATTTTATCAATATTGACAACCAAAAAGACTGGGGGACCTGGGAATATTCGATGGAAAGGATCTTTCCATCCGAAGCTTACTTTAGTACCCACCCCGAATATTTTGCTGAGGTGAACGGAAAAAAAATACCGAATCAGGTCAACTTTGCCCATCCTAACCTCCAGGCTGATCTGGAAAAAAACCTTGAAGTATGGACCATGGCAAAAGGCAGGGCTACCTATTGGGCCATCAGCCCTTACCCAAATCATATCGTCAGTGAAGATGAATATACTGTCAAGGCGATCGAGGAAACCGGGAGCCCTTCCGGGGTAATCGTGAAGCTGGTGAATGAAATAGCCAAAAAAAATAAAGGAAGGACCTATGCGATCTGGCTCGACGGTCCTTATCGTAAAGCCCCAACCCAAATCAAACCCGAACCCAATGTAATGCTCGTCCTCGATACTAAGGATATCGATCATGCAACATCCATTGGCACGGGACCTGTCAATGAATCATTCCGGAATGACCTGAACGCCTGGAAAGCGCTTACCGACAATATCGCCATCATATCCCACGTGACCAATGAAGAGCGGTTTATGATGCCTTTCCCAAATCTAAACGCCCTGTCTAAGTCTTTACAATATCTGCATGGACAAGGGGTACGCAAAGTCATATTCAATGGGGTGTCCGGTGCCGGGTCCTCGTTTCCTGAGTTAAAATTTTATGTTGCTTCCAATTTAGCCTGGGATGTAAACCAAAATCTGGACTCCCTGATCTGGAAATTTTGTGACAATAAATATGGCACCGGAGCAAAAGCAATCTATGGATATATTAAAGCCCTGGAAAATGCAGTTCAGTCCTCCGGATCCAAATTATCGGCTTATGGTACTCCGGCCGATGGATTCCGCTCCTGGTTGCAACCTATCAACATTAATCAGTTGTACAGTTATTTTAATTCTACCAATAGCCTAACGATCAATAACTCTGAGTTGAAAGAATTGATCGAGTTGACCCGCCTATCTTTGATTTACACCCAACTGGAAGTTGCCAAGTCTATGGGTACCCAAACGTATGGTTATTTTATGAATATCGGGGCGCTGAAGCAACTCATCAAACAAGACAATTCAACTTCATTGCGCAAACAAGGTGCAATTCTCGAAGACAACAAACCACAATGGGGCACTATCCAAGGCATGAAGGACCTGTTGGACCAGTTTGTAAATGATTGTGATCGTATGGCTGTCCGGGTAGTCGACCGCAGTGGTCTTACCCCTTCCGGCTTCAGGGAACAGATCCTGAAATATATCAGCCAGAAGGTTCAGGTACACGGTGCATTCAAAAAAGGGTCATTTAAATTTAATATTTCACCTGATCCATATTTTGGGGATGGGGATGAAAGCCTGCTCAATGACGGGCTTCTGGGAATTGTTGAAAATCCAAAGTCCACCTGGGTAGGATTGTCGGGAGGTGAAATGGAAATTACCTGGTCAGTGGATAAGGATACTTTGCTCAAATCTGTATCTACCCGGTTTTTACAACAACCCAATTTCAGGGCCTGGCTTCCTACTAAAGTGACCTGCCTGGTTTCAAAAGATGGTTCTACTTTCAAGGAGATAAGCACCACGTCAATCGGTGCCAATGCAAGTCCAAATTCTGTTCAAACGGTTAGTTTTAATCTGGGCAATCAGACCTTAAAAGCAATTAAAATCATCGCTTCCGGCAAGAAAACCTGTCCAAAAGACCATATTTTGTCGGGTCAGCCTGCGGCTATGGTGTTGGACGAGTTAGTGATACAATAAGAAAGACTGAAACCCGGCTCACCTGTTTTTTCCAGCATATGCCGGTATTGATTTACTATTAAATTTGATTTGATTTGATACCATAAAAGTAGTGGCCGGATGTATCCCCTGACCACAATCATGAAGAAAGTAGGATCGGTGTATGGCTGAATTTCTTAATTTGCATTCCAGGGACATTCCATGAAATCCAACATGGGACAAGTAACCCGGGCCCGGTGAATAATATATCTTCTTTAGGTTTTACTCAAAAAACCCGGTTTTACCTGGCTTCCATCCTAAGGCATGATCTGAAGGCCAGTATAACGGTTTTTTTTGTTGCACTGCCCCTCTGTCTGGGCATTTCACTGGCATCCAATACACCGGTCTATTCCGGGTTGATAGCCGGCATTATTGGAGGGCTGGTCGTCACGTTGTTCAGCAAGTCAGAACTCAGTGTCAGCGGTCCGGCCGCCGGTCTGGCTGCGATAGCGACCACGGCTATCCAGGATATGGGTTCAATAAATTTATTTTTTATATCCGTAGCCCTGGCCGGTATTTTTCAATTTGTTTTAGGAATACTCAAATTGGGAGGATTCACCCATTTTATCCCTTCTGCAGTCATTAAAGGTATGTTGGCGGCTATCGGGATTCTATTGATCTCAAAACAAATTCCACTGATTTTAGGATATGACAAGCCCGATTTTTGGAGAAACGAATTGTTTAACATCCTGACCTTTGATCACGGGTTTAAAAATATTGAAAACCTATATTACGCTTCTTCCGGTGGCACGGTAATCATCTCCCTGACTGCTTTGCTGGTGCTGATTTTATGGAAAAAATATGCTTCGACCCGGATAACTTTTTTACCTACGTCTTTCATTACCGTCTTGTTTGGCATATTACTGGCTATGGTTTTGCATTCCTGGCTGCCGGCTCTGGATCTCAAACCAAGTCATTTTGTGCAGGTGCCCCATGCGGTTTTTTCTTCGATTAACTGGCCTGATTTTTCGCTCTTGTGGAAACCCGGGGACCTCAGCTCCCTGATTTGGAAAAACGCGATCCTCATTTGTTTTGTAGCCTCTCTGGAAACCTTGCTCAGCATCGCAGCTATCGATAAACTGGATCCAATGAACCGTATCACGCCACAAAATCAGGAACTGATGGCCCAGGGTACGGGCAATTTTTTAAGTGGATTATTAGGTGGGCTTCCAATTACCGCGGTGATTGTACGCAGTTCAGCCAATGCCGAAGCAGGGGCACGTTCCAAAGCATCCTCTTTCATTCACGGCTTTTGGATCTTGCTGGCAGTCCTGATCGCAGTGCCCCTGCTCAATCGCATCCCTTATTGTGTTTTGGCCATACTGCTGATCCGTACAGGATACAATCTGGCCAAACCCAGGATGTTAAAGGAAGTGTACCAGCAGGGAAGGGAACAATTTCTTCCTTTTATTTTTACCATTTTAGCTATTCTTTTTACCGACCTGTTGATTGGGGTTTTGATCGGGATCACCTACGCTATTTATTTTATGTTTAAACATACGTATGCGGCTGGTTTTCACCTTAAACAATTTTACGAAGGCCATTCTAAAAAATATACCATCACCTTAGATCAGCAGGTAAGTTTTCTCAATAAAAGAAGATTATCGGAAACCCTGGATAAAATTGAAGAATACAGCATCGTCGAAATTAACGGACAGGACAGTACCTATATCGACCGGGATATCCTCGAAATCATCCAGGACTATAAAACAAAAGCGCTGCGAAAACATATCCAACTGAATACCGTCGGGATCCCTGAAGTCAGGACGATTGAGTTACACTAATCAATGGTCAATGGTCAATGATCAATGGTCAATGATCAATTTTTAATGATCAATTTTCAATGATCAATGATCAATCCGGATCCACATCAATATTAAACCGGGTAGAAGATAAGCCGGGCTGTTTTAGCACTTCCTGTATATCAGACTTAATCTGAACTTTGACCTCCCGGATCAACTGGGGGTTTTTTTCCATTTTAATCATCACGGTTCGCAGGTAAAAATTCCGGATACGCGCAATCGATGGCAACAAAGGACCGTGCACTCGTTCGCCAAAAGAAGATTGCAGCGATCGGGTAAGTAAGACAGCAGCCAGGTCAGCCTGTGCTGGTTTTTTATGTTTGATCGTTATTTCTATTAACCTGGTAAATGGTGGATAATGAGACAAAGCACGGTCTGTCATTTCCTTATTGGCCATACCGGTATAATCGTAGTGCAAAATGTATTTGAGCACCTCATGTTGCAGGTTATACGATTGTAAAATCACCCTGCCTTGTTTGTTTTTCCTGCCCGCCCGTCCAGCTACCTGGGTCAATAATTGATAAGCTCTTTCATTGGACCGGTAATCGGGATAATAAAAAATAGAATCAGCCTGCAATATGCCCACCAGTCCCACATGATCAAAATCCAATCCTTTACTCAGCATCTGGGTACCTACGAGGATATCGATTTCACGCAATTCAAACTGGTCCAGCAATTCCTGGTAAGATGATTTAGTCCTGGCAGTATCCAGGTCCAGCCTTTTTATCCTGGCTTGCGGGTACATAGCTTTGAGTTCCTGCTCCAGTTTTTCTGTACCAAAACCTCTCAGGGAGATGGTCGCTTTTTCACAATCCGGACAAGTTTCAAACAACGGGCGTTGGTATCCGCAATAATGACAAATGAGTTTGTTTAAATATTTATGATAGGTGAGACTGACATCACAATTGGGGCACATGGCATGCCAGTGGCAATTGGAGCAATGTTGTTGCGGGGCATATCCTCTTCTGTTTTGAAAAAGAATAATTTGTTCATTTTGCCGCAGGGACCTTACAATCGCTTCATCCAGGGTAGGGGTGATGATCACCGGTGTTTCTTTTCCTTTGTTTTCAGTGTAGAGGTCCACCAATTCTATTTCCGGCAAGGGTATATCCCCATATCGGTTTTTCAGAGTCGCAAATCCATACTTTTGTTTTTTTGAATGAAACCAACTTTCTATGGAAGGGGTGGCACTTCCCAGGATTACTTTTGCCTGTGACTGGGCTGCCAGCCAGATGGCCATATCACGGGCTTGATACCTGGGGTCCCTTTCGTTTTGTTTATAGGAAGGATCATGCTCTTCATCGACTATGACCAGCTTCAAATTTTTAAAAGGCAGGAATATTCCGGAACGGGCGGTCAGGGTAACCGGAGCCCCCGATAGCACACCTTTCCAGGTTTCAATTCGTTCTTTCTGGCTTAACCTGGAATGATAGAGTAATAGATTTTGGCCCAGTGATTTTTTTAACCTGGAAATCAGGTGGGTGGTCAATGCAATTTCAGGCAATAAATAAAGTACCTGACCTCCTGCTTCCACCGTTTCACGGATCAATTCACTGTATATCCGGGTCTTACCGCTTCCGGTAACGCCATGAAGTAAAACGACATTAGTATTTGCGTCAAACGAAGTCTTTATATCCTTTAGAGATTGTTCCTGATCAGGGGTCAGGGGAGGTAATATAATATCCAGGGTTTGAATCTGATTGCGAGGCACCACTCTTTTCTCCAGGTTGAAGATCCCTTTTTTTTCCAATGCCTTTAATACGGATGCACTCAGCACAACATGCCTGGCCAGTTCTTTTTTGGCGATTTCGGGTTTAGGTCTTGCATATTGAATAAACGCGAGCAAAACCTGGGTTTGAAGCTCAGATCGAGTGACCAGGTCGAGCGCCTGAACCATAAAATCCGGATCTCCCTGGTACCTCGGATTGAGCACAACAAATTCTTCTTTTTTATCTTGCAGACCGGCCTCCAACTCCTCTTCGATCAGTATGATCCCATTGGCGACCAGGTTGTCGATTATTTTTTTGATGGTTTTTCGGTTTAATATTTTTTGGACTTCATTGATAGTAAGGGCCGTGCGCACCGACAACGCTTCTGCTATGAGATATTCCTGGTCGTTTAATTCAGAAAAGTCCTGGTCAAAATCGGGATGTAATATGATTCTTGATTCACTGTCCAGTTTAAAAGCCGCGGGTAAAGCCGCAGCCATCACTTCACCAATACCACAACAATAATAAGAAGCCATCCATTCCCAGGTTTTTAGCTGAAATGGTGTCACGATGGGACTATCATCGAGGACGGATAAGATGGGTTTTATCCGGGAAGGGATCTCCGGTTCGCGATACAATTCAGCAATGATACCGGCGTAGAGTTTACTTCTGCCAAATTGTACTTCGACCCTTATGCCGGGCTGCATTTTGGGAATCAAATCTTCAGGAACGTGATAGGAATACGGTTTGTCCAGGTTCAATGGCAGTATGACCCGGGCAAATAGATTGTGCGGGGCATCAAAACTTTTATTTTCACCTGAAATTTCCTGCATGTTCGCCTGCAAATTAAAGACTTTAGGATAATCGGTATGGTTTTGAATAGGGGTGCAAAGTATTTTCCTGGCCAAGTGTCAACAGGATAATCCCGTTTTATCATTGGGGTTGAAAAAAATCATCTAATTGAAATAAATCCCGGATTGAAATGGTTAGAAACAATTAATTGCATTTCACCTCCATAAGCCCACGATTTAAATCGTGGGCTATGGGGTCGATATCAAAATTTTCTACGGATTAAATTCCCATTAAAAGGCCAGCCTTCAACTTTCGCAGAAAAACTTCCAGAACACGTTTCCTTTCCGGTTAATTTTACCACCATGACCTGGATTTATCTCCTTTTATGGTTAATTCAACCTGTTGGGGTGATCCGACACGGTATTGATAAACAAAGGAGTATAGAACTGGCCCATCAAAAAGAATATCAATGTGTCGGCCTTATGCGCCAGCATTCCCGGGTCAGGGGTAGTTGTGTTTTGATCCATCCCAGAATCGTACTGACAGCCGCACATACCCTGGTCAAACTCACACCGAATACCCCATTGATGATCCAGTTTGACTCCCTTGAGATTGTGGTCGATTCCTTCCTCTTGCATCCCTGGTATCAATCCCGAAAGGAGGCCGATCTGGCTTTGATCTATCTTTCAGATCGCGTGACCTCCATGGAGCCGGCTATTTTAAATAAAGACCGGACGGTAACCGGGTTAATGAGCACTTCTGTTGGCTGGGGCAATTTCAGCATAGCCAACGACCCGGGAAGTATAGTAGATGCCGGCAGGTTCAAATCAGCAGGGACCAATGTGTTGGACTCGCTGGTGGGTAATCTCTTACCGGATGGCCAAATACCGTATTTATATGCAGATTTTGATCACCCCGAAAACCCCGACTTCAACCGCAGTGGTAGTGCTTTGGGCACTGCAATGGAATTTGGCCTGGATGGTGGTGATAGCGGAGGAGGCATGTTTGTCCATGTGAATGGTAAGACTATGCTGACAGGTATCAATGCTATCCAAAATAAAAACATCGCCGACATCATCCGCACCAAATCCTTTTATGGAAGTTCCAGTCAATGGGTGCGTATTTCTGTTTTCAGAAAATGGATTAAAAAAGAGATTAAAAAATTTGAGCGCAGAAGCGCAATTGCCGATAAATCGGATTAAATAAAAAAAATGTCGATAAAAACCATTGAAACCGGTATAGATCATCGGGGTTGACCCAAAATTGAATCAGGCGGAGTATTCTGATCCACGTTAAGCATTCTCAATCTATTTTGATATATTAGCAAAATTCAATAGCTTATTTTATAGATGAATCGAATCTGGCAAAAACTTATAGTCCGGAGTGTTTTAAATAAAAACAAAGACACCCATCCAGGCCGGTATTCTGATTTTGAAATGGCTAAAGGGTTTCGGGAGCTGCGTATTACAGTGACCCGGTACGTAAAGGATTTTATCTTAATCACCATGGGCATATTCAGTGCGGCTTTTGGGTTTAAAGGGTTTTTATTGACTAATAATTTTATTGATGGCGGGGCTACCGGGATTTCCTTATTGATTTCCAGTCTTACCCCTATTCCACTTTCTTTATTGCTGATTGCCGTCAATAGTCCGTTCATATTATTGGGATCGCAGATTATCGGCAAAGGATTTGCCCTGAAAACGGCCCTGGCGATTTCAGGACTGGCGCTGGTGGTAGGCACGGTGAGTTTCCCCAACGTGACCAATGACAGTTTATTGGTTGCCGTGTTTGGCGGATTTTTTCTGGGTGCAGGCATCGGATTGTCCGTGAGGGGCGGGGCAGTCATCGATGGCACTGAAATCCTCGCCATCTACCTCAGCCGGAAACTGGGGACTACGATCGGGGATATCATCATCCTGATCAATGTGGTGATATTTTCTGCCGCAGCTTATTTTCTGGGCATTGAGATAGCGCTGTATTCCATGATCACGTATTTATCCGCATCCAAGACCCTGGATTTTATTATTGAAGGGATAGAGGAATATATGGGGGTGACTATCATATCGACCCATCACGATGAGATTCGTCTGATGATTGTCAACAACCTTGGGCGGGGATTTACTGTCTATTCCGGCAAGAGGGGATTTGGCAAGACCGGAGAAACAAAGGAAACGGAGATCCTGTATACCGTGGTGACCCGGCTGGAGCTCAATAAACTCAATACTGAGATTGAAAAAATAGACCCCAATGCATTCATCGTGATGAGCAGTATCAAGGATACCAAAGGGGGAATGATCAAAAAAAGACCTTTGAAACACTAACAATGATTATACTTTGGCGTTCGATTAAACGATTTCCTGACCAAGATGAAGGACAGACCAAAGGCTAAAAAGCAAAATTTATTAACTCCTGGCCGAAGCCTGGTGTAAAAACTAAATCATGCAAACCTATCTTAAATCAAGTCTCAGCTTATTCCTGATTATTACACTATTTAGAACCTCGGGGTACGCACAATCCTGGACACCACCGGCTGATGAAGCGCGTTGCCCCTGCAAATGGGGAGTAGCCGATGAACGAGGATCAGCTAATCATATGAAACCCGAAACTGTACTGCGGGCAACCAGGCTGATCAAAACCGGTAATATCATTGAACTGGGCCAGGTACTCGAAGCAACCATGCCCTTCTTTGGTACCCGCAGTTTTGTCGTCCAAACAAAACGCACTGTAGTCTATCCTCAAACCAACCACCGGGGCAGCAATGAAGAATACATTACTGGTGAATTGGGTCAAATCGGAACTCAATTTGATGGATTTGCACACCAGACTATTGGCAACAGCCTGTATAATTGTTTCAAACTGGATGATATCGCAACCCGCAACGGCTTTCAAAAACTGGGTGTTGAAAAAGTAGGTTCATTGATGACCAGAGGTGTACTGATTGATATTGCAGGGCTAAAAGGGGTCGAGATGTTGCCGGAAAACCATGAAATAACGGCAGAGGAAATCGAACAAGCCTTAGTCAAACAGAAATTAGTTTTGCAGCCGGGCGATGCTATAATTATCCACACCGGCTACGGCAAGTTGTGGAATAAAGACAATGGACGCTACACTAAAAGTAATCCCGGCATAGGGATTGCCGCGGCGAATTGGCTCGCGAAACAAGATCCTATGTTGGTCGGTTCAGACAACGGTTCCATTGAAGTCAATCCAAATCCAGATCCGAATATCTCCTTACCCGTGCATCAAATTATGCTGGTCATCAACGGTATCCACCTCCTGGAAAATATGAAACTTGACGAATTAGCGACAAAGGGTATTCAAGAATTTGCATTGATTGTACAACCTTTGAAAATACAGGGCGGAACGGGTTCGACAGTAGCTCCCATTGCAGTATATTAAATTCAAAAGGAATAACTGTTTCGACTCATTTGCAAATGAATACAGGACCTCTTTAACCAGGAGTCTTCCATTATTAATCCGGGACATTCTTTTATAATATTGTAATACATTTAGCAATTAAATTTTCATGCTATGAATTGGTTCAGTTTCCTATTGATTTTTATTTGCCTTTTTCTTCAAAATTGCAAACCCAAAAACGCAGCACCTGATATTCTGATTACTCATGCCACGATATGGAACGATGGCAAATTGTTGGATTTCGATGCCATCTCCGTCAAAAATGAATATATAGTATCCATAGGAAAATCCGATGATCTGATTAAAACCGCTTCTGCTCAAACCCGTATAATAAATGCGCAATCCGGCTTGATATGCCCTGGCTTTATCGATGCCCATGTCCATTTCCTTCAAGCAGGATTCAACCTGAGTTCTGTTCAGTTGAGAGACGCATCCACCCCACAAGAGTTTATTTCAAGGATAAAACAATATGTATCCACCGTCCCTAAGGGAAGCTGGATTACTGGAGGGGATTGGAACCATGAGCTCTGGGGAGGACAGTTGCCGGAAAGAGGGTGGATCGATTCCATCAGCACCGACCACCCTATAGCCATCAACCGCCTGGACGGTCATATGATCTTATGCAATTCCAAAGCTATGGCCTTAGCCGGTATCACCGATGAAGTGAAAAATGTCGCAGGTGGAGAAATTCCAAGAAACGCTCAAAACAAGGTGATTGGCATTTTTAAGGATAATGCAGCCGATCTTATTTTTGCCAAAATACCTCCGGTGGATTCAATAGCTGAGGACCGGGCTTTGGCATCCGCTATGAAATACGTTGCTTCCCATGGGATCACAGGCATACATCATATGGGAAACTTTGGCGACCTGGAAACATTTCGACGCAACAAGTCCAAACTGACCACCAGAATATATGCTGCTACCCCATTAAGTCAATGGAACCAGCTTAAATCTTATATTGAAAAAAATGGAAGAGGAGATTCCCTTCTTCATTGGGGTATGCTCAAAGGATTTATGGATGGATCGCTGGGATCCCATACGGCTGCCATGTTTGAAGACTTTACGGATAAACCCGGTGATAAAGGATTCCTGATCAACCCGCTGGATTCTATATCCAAGTGGATAAAGGATGCAGATCAGGCCGGCCTGCATATTGCAGTCCACGCTATCGGAGACAAAGCGATCTCCGATCTTATCGATCAATTTAAATCAGTACAAGCCGTCAACCGTCAAAAAGATCGGCGGTGGAGAATAGAACATACCCAACATCCCAGAACAGTTGATATCCAGCGAATGGCCGACCTTCAAATCATCGCAAGTATGCAGCCTTATCATGCGATTGATGACGGGTGTTGGGCTGAAAAAGTATTGGGTAGTGAACGGATCAAAACGACGTATGCATTTTCCAGTTTAATAAAAGCAGGTGTGAAATTGGCTTTCGGCAGTGATTGGTTTGTAGCGCCACCGGTACCACTTTTGGGGATTTATGCTGCAGTGACCCGACAAACATTGGATGGAAAAAATCCGGGAGGATGGGTGCCTGAGGAAAAAATATCGGTGGATGAAGCGTTGTCAGCGTATACCTCAGGGGCGGCTTATGCAGGATTTGATCATCACCACATCGGAAGTATAAAGCCGGGTTACTTGGCAGATCTGGTCCTTTTGGATCAGGATATCCGTCAAATTGAGCCGGATTCGATAAAACAGGTCAAGGTGCTTTGGACGATGATGGGTGGAAAATTTATTTATAACCGGGATTAGGAATAAGATAAAGTAGCAGGGTTTCTTCAGGTGTCTCCACCTGAAGTCCTGATTTGAAGACTCGAAACGCGGGGTTTTGAAATATTTCTTTGGAGACGCTCGAAATGCGAAAGGTGAAGGGGGTGACATATTGGCTCAAGGTCGGGAGACCTGGAGACACTCCTTTAGCGGGGGTTTCTTCAGGTGTCTCCGCCTGAAGTCCAGAACATTCTTTCTCCGTGCTCCTCCGTGTCTCCGTGCGAAAATTTTGC
>JAWXBI010000148.1:0-5274 GCA_034439915.1 Saprospiraceae bacterium
TAATTTACGGTAAGCATGATGGAATTCAATTTCAGGCTTACATCTTTTATTGCTTTCATCACTTTTTCGGTCTGTGCTTCTGATGCTTTTTTAGTGCCAGAAACATATTGTCGGAGCAATCCCGGATTTAAGTTTCCAGTTTTAGCCAATTGGCTAATGTTTACTTCAGGAATCAAATCGAACACAGATTCTAAATCCACTTCAAAATTTAGTTTGTATCCCTTACTTAATGACTTTTTAAGGTCTTTATCTTCTTTTTGGGCAATCTGGAGCATTTTGTCCAAATTTAATTTGACCTCTTGATAATTTTTGCCACCTGCTACACAACCATCTACTTCTTTCAGATAGGCAAAAAATGCATCTTTATTCCTTTCGATAACTACTGTTAATTGTTTCATGTTATTACTTTAGTCCTGCTTTTTTCAAAATACCAAATTGGGTGCTTTGGGTAAATCTTTTGTTCCATGGAAAGGGATTACTATAATTCCTTCTATTATATCATGTTTGAATATTTTGTGACTACCGTTTTGTCTACTAAAAAACCAGCCCTTAGATTTTATAAGTTTTTCAAGTTCAAGGGCGTTCATGCTTCAAAGGTAGCATAAAAGCTACCAATTTCCAAATAGCTTTTATACTAACCGGTTATTTGATCGTATAATTCGTTCCTGGTCCAATCCCGTGCTTTTCGATCAAGTTGCTCTTTATTATTTGCGTAAGTAAATACGTCTGAGTTCATAATCTTTATCTCGGAATTTACGAAATAATTACAAACTTGATTATCTTCCACCAAGTATGTAACTTCAATAAAAATGTACAAACCAACACTTACTCCTTACGAAGCTAATCGAGTTGTGGCAATTGTAGAGAACATGTTAACCTCACCTAAACTTTCTTTTGGATACAGACTCTCTGAATTGCAAGGAAATCTTTCTTAATGATCAAGCCATCATTATCAATGACTATTTCTTTTTTATTAGCCCAGTACTTTTGTATCAGTTGTTCAATAAATGTGTTTTAAAGGATCATTTCCAAATTTAACAAATCTGCATAATTTAGGGAAAGTCAATTTCAAATTTTTAGATACTTATTTTTTATTCATCTAAACCTGAGGTCTTATATGGTAAGTAGAAATAATCGAAATCGTTTTGTTTAAATAGACTTTTAAAATATTGATCATTGCAATTTCGCCTCCTTCCCCGCCCGCAAATACCCCACCAAATCCACCACCTCCTTATCACTCAACGTCTGTAACAATCCCTCCGGCATCATCGACACCTGTGCCACCTCCCTCGATTGGATATCCGATTTATTCAATACCAATTTATCCTGCCCGATAACCCGTAAAGTAAGTTGCCGGTCATTTTCTGCAATTACATTTCCACTATAGGTGCGCCCATCCTGACTCGTAATTACCACCATTCGATAGTCGTCCTGGATCTCCGCACTGGGCTCGATCAGATTGCTGAGCAGGTAGTTGATATTGGTCCGGTTGGAACCGGTGATATCGGGGCCCAGTATGCCACCCTCCCCATTTAGTTTATGACAGACGCCACAGGATCGGGTAAACAAAACTTTGCCATTATTTAGATCTGCTGTGGCCAGGGTTTGATCCTTGAGCAAATGCTGGTACCTTTTATAAGCCAGGGCATAATCGCCGGAAAGCTGATCGATAGGGCCCCAGACTTCTACAAAACCATTGCCTACCACCCTCCGCAATTGACGGGCTACGAAGGCGGGTACTTCATTTTTTTTGATCTTGCCACTCTTGATGGCCTGGGTGAGCAGACGGCCGTAAACAGAGCGGGAAGACAAAGTCTGAAGAGCTTCTCCTTTTTCCTGGCTGGTATATTGAGCAAATCCATCGATCAAGGCTTGGCCCAGAGGCTCATTTTCGTAAGAGGCTGTTGCACGGATAACATCAATCCGAAGTGAAGATTCTTTGATCAGGTCAGGTAGAATGGGCAACAATTCTTTGTATTGTCTGGTAGCTAAATTTTTGATCGCTTCCTTTCGGGCTTCTATAGGTGAAGCAGGGTCTTTTAAGGTGATCAGAAATTTTTGCGCAGCTTCTTTATCCCCGAAGATCTGGGCGATCTGTGGTGCCAAAGCCGATACCGATGGATTGGATTTTAGTTTAGAATATACCGCCTCCCAATTGGCAGGAGCGACCGCATCAGAGCGGCCTTCGAGCCCTGCAAGCATGCCATTCAACATAGCGATCAATTGTTTGGGTTGCTTTCCAAGTTCAGACACCAGCAAACTTAGAGCATTCGCATCGACCAGGCGCCTCGCTGTAAATTCAGCGATCATAGGCAGTTTACTGGTAGAAGCCATGGTGATAGCCTTATCCGGGGTTTGTCCTACAAGGCCTTCCAGCCCATACCAAATCATTTTCGGGATATTGTGGTCTTCTGCATCTTCAGCGCGTGATATCAATCCCTCCGTGATTTTCCAGCGGGCATCGGCATCTACACGTTGGAGGGCGGCAGCCAGGTAAAGCCGAACTACAGGCGACGGATCTTTTTTACTGAGTTTGACCATGATTTCTATGGCTTTGGCAGGTGCTTTCTGGTCTTCACATAACATCTGGATGGCCCAGCCGCGTATGTATTCGTCTTTATCGGTCAAGGCATTCTGCAATTCATCGGGAGTCAGATTGTTGGTGATAAACAAGGCCCACATAGCCCTCAGCCTGTGATCCGGATTTTTACGGTCTTTAAATAAATTCTTAAGCTGGTCGACAGATCCTGACGACAACGGGCCTTTGATGGCCAGGTGTTGTAAAATCACCCGGGCTCTCCGCGCGTGCCAGTCGCTTACACTGGTTTGTAAGCTCGCCAATTGGACATCCGTCATTTTCTTCAAGTCACTATACCTGCCTTCCCAATTTTCAGCCAGTGTTTTTTCTGGACTGATTCTGAATATCCTGCCTGTCTCTTTGTTGAGTACCTCCTTGCCGCAGATATCGGCATCGTGCCAGTCCAATACATACATATCCCCGCCTGGCCCGATTTCCATACTAAAACCTATCCATTGGGCATTATTGGCTAGTAAAAAATCTTCCCCATGATGGGCTACAAAACCGGATCCTTTATTCTCCAAAATATCAGACAAAACCGCGTGTTCATGAATATTGGCCATAAACAATCGATCCTGATGGATGGATGGAAAAGCATCGGATTGATAGATCCTGGCACCCCCATGAGCCGATCGATGCCGGTGGTCGACGATGGTGGCAATATCGCTGTAGACATAAGGATTAAAATGCTGGCCGCCCTGGCGATGATAAATGCCACCGGGAATGACATGAAATAAATGGGGGATCACACAGGCCGTGATAAATAACTGTCCTTTTTTGTCGTAGTCGATACCCCAGGGATTGCTGAAACCATGGGCTACAGCTTCAAATCTTTTTTTGATTGGATGGAATCGCCAAACCCCACCATTGATGTCCACTCCCTCTGCTTCCAGCAAGTCTTCCGGGAAGGGTTCTTTGTGTTTGTAAATCTTTCCCCTGCCCACAGGTTTTCTGATTTTGGAAGGAGTAGCAAATCCTTCGAGGCCATACAACCATCCGTCTGGCCCCCAATGGAAACTATTGATGGTCTCGTGCCTGTCGCGTATTCCCCAACCCGTCAGTAAAACTTCTATATCTTCCTGTTCACCGATATCATCCTGGTTTTTATCCGGGACAAAAAGCAGGTTGGGTGGAGCCCCCAAATACAAACCATCAAAACCAACGGCTACAGCGGAAGGGAAGGGGATACCTTCCAGAAAAACTTTTCGGCTATCTGCTTTTCCATCCTGATCGGTGTCCTCCAGGATGACAATCCGGCTGTCTCCAAAATTGGAAAACCCGCTGCCCCTGGATTCATAATCGCGGTTTTCGGCTACCCAAAGACGTCCTCGATCATCCCAGCAAAATGCAATAGGTTGCGTAACCATGGGTTCTCCGGCCCAGGCGTTGGCTTTGAATCCGTCTACCATAGTCATTTCAGCTACGGCTTCATCCGGGCTGAGAAATTTTGCAGAGCGAGCTTCTTCCTGGGCTATATTCCACAACGATGCCGTGGAGTACATTGAATTGCTACCGATATAAGCATCCCATAAGGAATTCATGGTCACATCATTCAACTCACCGGTATATGCGACGATCTGGTGACGGATGATCTCTGTTTCTCCAGCCTTGATCTTCCAGTCCCCCATACGGGCGCGCACCGGTCCTATACCCAACTGGCCATCTACCCGCCAGGGTTGGGGAAAACCGGCATTTTCGGGATGGTCAAAGATGGCGATATGTGCCAGGTCGGCCCTGCCCTCCACCTGCATACCCACATCCATCCACATCGCGCGTTGGCCTTCGGCTTTTTCATTGCGTTGACGGGCGGCGTTGACAGCCTGGCCTTTGATCCCTTGTTTCCAGGGCATGCGTAAAAACAAACCTCCATAATCGTATTCGCCGATGGTGATATCAGAGATGGCTTTGCCTTGCCATTCCAAGCTGAGTAAAAATTTTCCTTCCTTTTCTTTCATCGTCCAGATCTGGGTTTCCTTAAGTAAGGGTTTGCCGTCTTGCGCCAGCATATCATATACGGTTTGCCAGGAGACTTCCTGACCTTCCGCAGTCAAAACACTCATGGATACCCGCTTCCAATACCCCGAATCCGGGTGATGAAAAAAGTCACGGCCAATAGCAGCCTGCATGGCAGGAAATTTATCTTTTTGGTAAAAATATTTGTGGACGGTATCCATGGGTGCTCCAGACCCATTGACGCGGGTAAATCCCCAGTAGAGGCCGGTTTGGTGTTGGTGGTGGTCAGGGCTGTATTCCGTCAATTGGCCTTTTCCATCAGGGGCCGCGATAGGATGGAGATAGGGACGAAAATCGGGTTTGGCATTTTGGGTGACGATGGCTCCGGCTTGGCCTTTTCTGAATACTGAAATAGTGCCTGCAGTTTCATCCTGGATGACGGAGAGTTCCGGATCCTTCTGAATAGAATCTACTTGTTTTTTTGGAGAGCATCCTATTTCGATGGATATCAATAAACTGAGGAGAAAAATAAATTTGGGAAAAGAATTGGACTTCATCTAAGGGAATGGTTTAAAGTTTTCAGCATACAATCTAAGGAAAACGGGGAAAAAGGGAATAAATATGAAATGGTTATTCAATTCAAATTTTTAAATAATTTATTTAGATCGGGAATCAGTTGTATTCTTTCACGCAGAGACGCAGCGCAGCGACGACGCAAAGGAGCAAAAGGAACTGATTTCTAA
>JAWXBI010000149.1:0-5717 GCA_034439915.1 Saprospiraceae bacterium
AAATTAAAATAAATTATCCGTTAACCCGGTAACCTTTTTAGCTTTCAGGGTATGAATAAGCGTGCCGGTTCGGTAGTGCAGGACAGATCACCGGATTAAGGATTATATGCTGTCAAAAATGTTATCCAATTTATCACCGATGAAACGAATACCCTTACCAGTCAATCATAGTATAGAATTTATTCCTGTCCAGGATGTATTATACCTGCGGGCAGATGGAAACTATTCTATTGTAATATGCCGTGAAAAGGTAACCAAACAAACCACCCGATCACTCAAATTACTTGAAAAACAATTGGAGCCTGCCGGTTTTTGCCGAATCCATCACGAATACCTCGTCAATATGGATCATGTAACAAAATACCACAAAGGGGATGGGGGGGGAAGTAGAACTCAGCAATGGAGAAAAGCTGGCCGTATCCAGGAGTCGAAAAGTATTTTTGAATAAATGGTTTGAGTTGTAGGTGGCGTTATTCAAGTCTTTCAAAACATCAACCTCACACCCAGAGCCCAGTCCGAATAACTATTTTTGACCAGGTCGGAATAAAAACTCACTCCGGATTTATAGTACCATGGTCGCTGGGCATTGATAAAGATACCCAAAAAATCCAGGGGCTGGATTTGAGCACCGAGGCTGACCATGACATACTGGGCCTGACTGGTCAATCTCCCCCCTTTATAATTTTGTTGATATGCCCCAAAATAAGATATACCCGGAAATACGAAGAGTCGCTGGTCCAGAAAAGATTTAACGATCAATGCACTAATACCCGGAAAATGGGTGGTCTTGTCGTTGTCCTCGTTGGCAATCTGTAAAAGATAACGGCCTTGGAGGTAAAAGTAAAAATCTGTCGTCAGCGGCTTAAAATAAGTTGCGGTCAGATCGGTTTGAATGCGGTCAGCCCCCAGAAAACTACGTGTTTCCTGTTCTTTCGCAACTGGAAAAAGTACCGACCCTTGTAAAGTCAATTCCGGTAAATTCTCAAACGGCATACTTCTGAGTCTCAGGCCGGCATAAGAAACCGAACTATATCCCAGGCTGGTAGCGTCCGGCGCATCAAAGACCTTTAATGGCGAATTGCGTGAATTTTCATCGAATCGCAGCCGGGAATATTTTAATTGTACCCCCAGGTCCCAGCGTTTATTTTCAGAAAACCCATAATTCAGATTTAGGTTACTCTCAAACCGGGTGATGCGGTAACGGTCCAGTATGATCTCGCCAAATTTTGAAGTAACCCAATAAGAGGATAAGGAATTGGTAAAGGTGGCCTCAATTCCATCTTTGGATAAGATGACCGGGGAAATATTTCCAAAAGAAAACCGGTCCTCTTTTTCTTCATTCGCTTCAGAAGCTTGCCCAGCGGAGGATTGTCCCTGAGCAGAATGGAAAAAACCAAACAGAGAAAATAAAATAAAAACTCTGTAAAAAATTCTGGATAGGCGCATGGTCATTGTTCCATTTACTTGCAGTCAATCATAAAATTCGGATCATTAAATCCTTGTTGGTAAATGACCACCTGTTTATTAGTAGAGGTAGAGGTAGCCAGAATCATATGGTTTCGTTCTTTTTTCCAACCGGCAGCAGGACTACAGGCTAATTGGACAAAGGGCTTATACGGTGTATCGTTGATATTGATAAAACTCCCGATAAATTCTTCTGTACCCAGGTTGCCATTAAGCGATTTGGTACGATCGATCCAGAAATGAACCAGGTTTTTATCTTTATCCACGACGCCGAAGATGGGATTTTTATTATATAGCAAAGCCGTATTCATTCCATTGCAGGTGGATTGTTCGAAACTTTGTGTAGGATCCAAAGACGAGGTGCATTTGCCTTTCGGATCCTTTAAAAATTTCAACCAGATGCAATAGTCCGTATTTTCAGGACATAACCAGGCATTTTCCAACGATGGCGGAAAAGGCGGCAGTGGGGTAATTGGAATAAATATCTGAGGGATCGAAGGCGGTATAAAACTTCTGTTTTTTTCAAAAAAGGAAGCATTGACTGCATTAAATTTTAATCTTTCGACGCAGTCCGGATTAGATATAACTAAATCTGTTTGTCCTTCCACACCATCCGGTATCGTAACGATCAATCCCAATTGCGGGTGAAATTTCTTTTTAATCACGGGTTTGGAATTGAATGAGATTTCAAGATCCTGATCGACCAGAGATTCCAGAGGTGTGGCTTTGATCACTACTTCGGTACCGCTGACTCCTACTGCAGGCAATACCTCAAGCCCTAAAAGCGGGGCACAAGCAGGGTTACAACTGATGTGCGGAAAAAGCATTATGGCCATGCAGACCACAAAGGCAATACGGAGGTTATTCATCGGTATTGGATGTTTCATTGAATAGAATTGGTGAGGTAATTATACAGTTTATTCTTTTTGTGATCCAGTTGTTTTATCAGGGGGTCAAGTTCTCCGGCCAGAGATTTACTGGCAGCAGCGATTTCTTTTTTCGCCACCTTCAGACTGGTATTTCCCTGGGATCTTTCTTTTATCGGATTGATGATGGTGGCATTCATTTTATCAAACAAATAGGGCTGATGCAGGGTATTCAATATATATTGATTAATTTCTTCCAATTCAGTGGCCACATATTCCCCGGACCAGTAATGTTTCGCTGCCTGAAGGTATTGGTCTTTGTTTTCATTGATGACATTCCTGGCCTGGTTGTATTTTTCAATGGCACCATAAAACCGGCTGCAAGCCTGAGGAGTATTGGTCAAACATGCCACGGCATCATAAGGCAGGATTTGATGAAGATCTTTTAGTCGGGAAATGTAATTATTAAGGCCGGTGCTGATTAATTCAAAATATTTTTGTTGGGCTGTAAACTTTTCCCCCAGAGCCAGAAAAAGTTGGTCTTCCAGATCCGAATTCTTTTTTTCAAGCCTGGAGATTTGTTCTAACAAATCGAGGTTGGCCGTCTTGGCTAAATCCAACTGGACAGTTGCTTTTTCAATTTGAGTTTGATAGTAGGCGATCGTGTCCAGCATAGTATGATGCAGTTGTTCTACTTGCCGAGCGTTTAATTTTTGTGTTTTCTGGAGATTTTTGATTTTCGAATTTAAGAGGGCAACTTTTTCGAGCAATTTTTGATTTTTTTCACTGCATAACCTGATTTCAATAGGTTCATACAGCGGAGGGATGCTCACTTTTCCCTCGTAAGGTGAAAGCATGGTACTGGCCGAGCCTTTGATGGTGATGGTGATCTGCCCCAATCCGCCCGGAGCAAACAATTTGAAACTGCCATCCTGGCCTGTGACATCATAACTCTCTCCGCTGACACTGACTACAACGCCGGGAACACCTACTGTTTTGTCCCCGGTGAGCTCGACGACTTTACCGCGCAGGGTAACGCTTTTTTGAGCCAAAGAAATGGTGGATAAGATCAGCACCAGGACAAAAATAAAACCTGATTTCATATTATTCATATAGGGTGTAAGGCATCAGAAGAATGTACCCAAATTTAACGACAATATTAACAGAATAATATGATGGATGTGTTAAAATACAGGGCATAGCATTGAGTAGCGAGTAGTGAGTAGCGAGTAGCGAGTAGCGAGCATCGAGTTATACACCTCTGGCAGCATACCAAATCTGAGTATGGCCGGAAATTGATAATTTTATGTCTATTCATCCTTACGCCTTTGAGCAACCTGGAGCAATATACCCGTAAACTGGCTGCTATATTATTTACTGATATGGTAGGCTATACGGCTGTTATGCAAAAAGATGAAATGAAAGCCATCCTATTGCAAAAACGCCACCAAGCTACCGTCGAGACTTGTGTAAAACAATTCGGGGGAGAAGTTAAAAACGATATGGGTGACGGAAGTATGAGTATCCTTCCCAGCGCATACCAGGTAATCCAATGCGCCATGGCTATCCAGGAAGAACTCAAAAAAGAGCCCCGGGTCAATATTCGGATCGGTATTCATATCGCCGATGTGCTGATCGAAGAAAACGGTAAAGTCCATGGCGATGGCATCAATATCGCTTCCCGGATCGAAACCCTGGGGGTGGCCGGTGCCATCCTTTTTTCAAAAGAGATCCATAATAAAATCCGGAACCACCCCGAATTTAAAAGTGTATTGGTGGGCTCTTTCCCCTTTAAAAATGTCGATGAGCCCATGGAAATTTACGCCATTGGCAATGAGGGTTATGCTATCCCCTCGACTGAAGAAGCCATGGCTGCGGGCAAACTGAAAAAACAAAGCGAGCCTGCGAAAAAAGTGAAAAACAAGATTTCTCCCTGGATCTGGGTCCTGTTGTTGCCTTTGGCTATGGCTATGATTTTTAGCAAACAGTTATTTGGATCAAAAGAAAAACCGATAGATCCGGTCGACAACCTGCAGACTGCCCCCCAATTGCAAACTTGGAATGGCCAGGTTTTTCATTTTGATGCCCGGCCGGCCGCAGGAGTGGTGATTGATATCAACGGGGGCGTAGCGAGGGATACCACGGATGTCCAGGGAAAATTTATAATTCAATTACCCTCCAATTATACAGGCCAGCAAATCACTCTGGCTTTATTTTATCAGGGCAAACTAAATATCAGTCATGAAATCCGGTTGAGCGGCCAGGAGGTTTTGACGAACCTAAAACTCCAACCAGAATAATAAAATTATTTCGTTGAGTAAACCGTTAGCTGTTATCCTTCCATCTGATAAAGTCAAAATCGGTATGCTAAAAAATCCCAATCTTTACCCGACCAAATAACTTTATGTACGACCTCATAGGCGATGTACACGGCCATGCCAAAGGTTTGGTACGTCTTTTAGATATTTTAGGCTATAGGCCTCAAAAAGGATTGTACCAGCATCCCTGGAGGAAAGCCATTTTTGTCGGCGACCTGATCAACAGGGGCCCGGAATCCAAAGAGGTGCTACAGATGGTCCGCCCCATGGTTCAATCCAAAAATGCCTATGCCATTTTGGGGAACCATGAACTAAACCTCATGGCTTTTTATACCCTGGATGATTTTAATAAACCTCTATATAGCCACAGCATAAAAAATATGCTGAATTTGTTTCCTGTATTCGAAAGTTTCCGGAATGCCGAAGCGGAGTTATATGATTATATCGACTGGATGTTTAGCCTTCCGCTTTTTCTGGAGTTTGAAGATTTGCGGGTAGTACATGCCTGCTGGCACCAGGACAGCGTTCATTTTGTGCGCAGACATTTCCCTCATCATAAATTTACCCGGGAGCTGATGATTAAATCCCTACAGTCCCGCGGTCCTGAATTTAAGGCAGTACATATGCTCCTCAAGGGCCTCGAAATCCCCTTGCCCAGAAACAAAAAAGGATTGGATGCCGAGTCGGTCCACCGGGGATTTACCAGGGTCAAGTGGTGGGATGACCATCATGGTAAATCGTACCGTGAGATTTCTACGCAGGCTAAAGCTAATCTGCCCAATTATAAAATCCCATCCAACCTGATTACCCTGGACCTGGTATATCCCGAACAGGCAGTACCTGTATTTTTCGGACACTATTCATTAGGCGGCAAACCGGTTCCCTTAAAAAACAATGTGTGTTGCCTGGATTACGGCGTCATTAAAAATGATATCATCACCGCTTACCGGTGGAATGGAGAATTGATACTGGATAGAAAAAATTTTATTCAAAGTTGAACACTCCAGCTCCTGAGCCCAACCGACTTGCCTATTATCAGTCGAGGATCAACCAGTTGGATGAAACCATT
>JAWXBI010000150.1:0-7342 GCA_034439915.1 Saprospiraceae bacterium
GATTCCATTTCGTCTTCATCAATTATTACTTCTGGATATGGCCAAATTTTAAGAAATCTTTCTAGTAATAAAATAAATCGATTATTTAAAGAATCTAGATTCCAAACTTCTATTTCTTTTAGACTTTGGTTGAGCCATAACCTGCTGTACAGGTAACCTTGTTGTTTATTGTCCCTATTAAGTGCTTTTTTTTCAATAAATAATTTGTTTCCAAGACTTCCGTTGTTGCCTGAAAGAGTCAAATTTGCCAAAGTATTAAGGTATTTTTCTTGCATCGTTTTAATGCTAATTTCATCTAAAACATCATACCATTTTGGGTCAGGATGTTGTGGTAATATATGTTCAATTGTAATATCAGGGTTTTCGACTGACACATACTCTCTGTTATTATAATTTTCTAACAATTCAAATAGATAAGACCTATTTTTCGACTGAATATTATATACATCTTTTTCAGCTAAAGCTGTTTCAATTTCTTTGGTATTTGGAAATCTTTGACTCCCTTTTTTCTTTACTAAAGCTATTTCTAAGGATTTATAATAGTTTGATTTAACAATATCACTATAGAGATTTAGAAATATTTTATTTAATGCATTTGTTGGCATTCCTAAAATGAATCTTCTCCAAGTATATGATTGAATTAATTTAAGTATATCTATAAAAATTAATTTATCTATTATGTTGTTTTTATAGTCTTTGTAAACTGGTAATAAGAATGGAAATGATACATTTATTTCCAATCGATTTATAAAATTTAATTCCTTACTAATTTCAATATCAGTTTCGCTTGTTGGATTTATTAGTTTATTGTAATAAAATGAAAATTCTTTTAATTCATTTATTGTGTCATTGTAGAATTTTACATTTCTTTCAGGAAATCTTAACTTAAATTCTTCGTAGACTGATTTTATTTTTGGATTTTTTTTTGTTTTAAATGTTAAATAATCTCGAATGAAATCAGAAACCTTGCTTTCTTCTTTGGAGTGATCTATTGCATTGTTTTCAATTATTTCCCAAAAATGATCGAATATCCTATTTTGCTCAATGGGTTCTAACCCCATTAAAATGTAATTTCTCATTAAATCAGCTTGAGATAATTCAAGTCCAGTGGAGTTTATGCTCTCAAAAATTCGTTGTGGGTCATCTTTGCCTCTTTCTAAAGAAATTTCAACAAAAAGTAAGGAATTAAGCCCATTTAAAATTGTTTGAATATTGGTATCTGATATGTTTTGTTTAAAATAGTTATAATTATTTATCACTTTTGAATATTCACCATAGTCATTTGAATTATTACTAGATAAAAATTTAAGAGTTTTAGCATTAGTATCTGATTATTTTAATTTTAATTTGCTACTTTCTTCTTTTACATATTTATTAATTAAAAAAGTATCTTTTATTTCCTGTGCTTTTTCTTCTTGTCCATTTTCTAATGAAAATTTGTACAATGCTAAATACAATAGAGAAAATGTAGTAAGTCTTTGCTGACCATCAATTACTACTAGTTGTTTCACGTCTGAAGTAGTTTAGATGCCTTCATGAATAAAGACAATACTTCCTATAAAATGGGTGGCACCAGGCTTGCGACCAACTTCAAGGATGTCATATAGCAGTTGACGACATTGTTCTTCCGACCAATCGTAATTTCGTTGATATACTGGTATTATAAATTGTATTTTTGTTTGAGATAAAAAGCTATTCAATGCAACTTCGTTTGCTTTCATTCAATTGTTTGATTTGATTGTTAATATTACGACAAATTTTATTTCTGTTTACAATATCTTTTCTATTTTAGCGTTGTTTGAACATCTTAAATTGAAACGTATTTTACTAGAGACTTGAGGATAATATATTTTCTTTAAGTTTCAGTTTAATAGGTTCAGTACTACTTCAACTAATCGCTGCCTCAAAGGGCTGACGTTATAATAATTGCCTGTACTGAGCAAGCCTTTATTCTGGCGATTGACCAATAGAATGATGGAGATGTCATGGGAAGGGATTACTGAAATGCACGTGCCTGTAAAGCCGGTATGACCATAACTTCCTTCCGGTCCATTTTTTATAAAGGAATTTGCAGGATCCATCATCCATCCCAGTCCGTTGTCAAATGAATCCCTGGTCAAAAAGGTATTAATCGTTTTTTTAGATATGATCCGGGGATATTTGCTTTTACCCATCAGCTGGTCCAGCAATTTTTGCAGGTCTTTGGCCGAAGAAAACAATCCCGCAGCGCCGGATATGCCCCTATTAGCATACCAGGCGTTGCCGTCATTGACTTCGCCTTTGAGGGTATAGGTACGCCATCCATTCCAGGATGCAGGATCTATTTCTTTTACCGTAAAACCCAGAGTAGAATCATAAACCATCCTTTTTTCATAGGGATTGCCGTGCGAGGTAGCCGCGATTTTTTTGTTCTTTTTATTTTTTAAGGGATTGAACCCTGTTTTATTCATGTGCAATGGCCCAAACAACGCTTTCTGCAAAAAGACTTCGAAAGGCAGCCTTGTAACTTCTTCCACGATTTGACCCAGAAGCACAAATCCGAGATCACTGTAATGCCTTTCCGCTCCAACGGGATATTTCAGGGGAAGGCTTTCAATGAGCTTATATGTTTTTTGTTTGTTGTCGGCCCGGTAATACATCGGGTACCACTCGGTTAATCCTGAAGTATGGGTCAGCAGATGGCGAACGGTGATTGTTTTTTTATCCATCGAATCGAACCCAGGGAGATACTCATTTATAGGGTTGTCTAATTTGATGACCCCCCGATCGACCAATATCATGATGGCGCTGGTCGTGGCAATGACTTTGGTCAGTGATGCCAGGTCAAACACATGGCGGAGGCTCATTTTTTCCGGACGAGCAAGTAACTGCTGCTGGTAGTCGTATTTTTGAGCAAACCCATATGCCTTACGGTATAAAATCTTATTCCCTTGTTTGATCTGTATTACCGCACCCGGGATCATATCCTCATCCACCTGATGGTTGAGGATACTATCGATAGTGAATCTCAAGGAGGATTTTTTGATTTTAGGATTTAATACCTGGGCATACGAATTTATGGTAAAGTATAACAGGAATAAAACAATCATCAAAATTCTCATACAGTATCAATGGTCAATGGGTCAGTGGTCAGTAAAACAAATACTATATCAACCACCAATTAAATGATGGCTTTAAGATAAAGATCTTAGGCCTGGCAAACAACTATTGGATTTTAGTGGGCTGGCGTTATAATTACCAGTCTGGCAGTACCCGCATTGACCACATTGTATCCACTGTTGGAATGACCCGAAGCCAGTGCTACTGCTGGTGATGGAAATTTGACTTTATTTTGAATAATTTCTTTCAAATCAGCCACCGTCTCCGGTACAACGAAGATTCCTGGTTTGCTTGAATATTGGCCAGACCAATTATATATAGTAAACGTTGTGGTGTTAGTTTCCATATAAAATGTAACCATGCTGGTATTGTTTATCCAGGGAATCTTGCCTCCATATTTTTGATTCAAGCGTACCGGATCTCAGCCCCGCTCCTATATACGTAAATTATCCCTTTCCGGTTTTATTTCCGGTGCAAGATCATCCAAAAACTTACCATTCAAAATTAATCTCATCCATTTGATCAGATGGTTCTATCCGAAGTCAAAGCTGGTTTTTCCGTCCCATTGTCCGTAAAGTTTTGTCAACCGATGGTATACTATCGTTTTTGCCTGTATTTATAGAAGTCTATAATTTGAATGGGCAGCTTGTTTATCAAACCAAAATCAAAGCGGTAATTGAAGGGCTCCGTTTAAATCATCTCCATGCAGGATTATCTGAAATTGAACACTGTCCAGCCCGCGCTTTGAATTAAACGTCTGAAAAGGGAACATTGCTAAACGCCTGTTGTGAATTTTTATTGAATATATCGGTCCGGTCAATGTGTGATGCTGTGGAATAAATCGTGGACTGACCGCAACAGCCAGGTTTAATTTAAAGGAACAGGTTTTGAACTTCCGGTTTTTTTAACCTCAATCCACAATTTTCCCCAGGTTAGTTTCCGCGTAATCGGCATAAATGATTTGGTCTCATAGTTGAAGAGACATGCTATACGATGGCCATCGGGACAAGCAGGATCAATACTGATCACGGAAGACAACGTAAATCCATCGGGCCATTTAGCCGGCAAAGCCTCATCAACCAATTTTTCTTTTAAATGCTCGAGGTATGGATCATCGCTGTAAATCCTCGTCCGGTGCCCATCCACATAGACCATAATTTGTTCACCGGCATTGGCAATGCCATCCTGATTCCCATGCCCAAAAACAACAACACTGTCTTTGACCTGCCGGCCGTCGTCTAACAGGAAATGTTTAAACTCCGGAACATTATAAAACACCGGCACGACAAGCTCATCTTCAAACTGGAGGCTATCGAGATGTATAGTTATCTCGAATTTTAATTCAGCAGGAGATCCATCGGAAGGGGGATTTTTATTGACTGAAATGATAAATTCAGGACTTGGCAACAGCCGTTTTCCCTGGTCCCAGATCAAGGTGTTATTAGTCTGATTTACCCGAACGGAGGTATCCCGGGAAGTGATTTTAATAGTTATACTTTCTTTTGTATTTATTCCACTACCGCGGTTAAATAATTGAAGGGTGAATTTATTTTCATTCCCCGCCCTCAGGTATCTTCGGTTGGAGGATAATTTATAATCCAACACAATTATTTCAGGGTTGTCCCCGTCCCGGTAAATTCCCGTTTCGTATTCCGAAGGAGTTGACGGAAAATGAAGACGCCCAAGACTATCGCTGGTCAAAGTTTTATGAATCCATTTATTCCCCTGACCGGGATATTGCACGATTTGATATTCCTCACGCGGAAGGTAAAGAGGGGCGGTAGTTATATCCGGGTTCACTCCCGGGATTATTGGCCCGGCAGGCAACCATTGATGTGTTTTTATCCCAAAGCCCCGAACGGTAACCCCTTTGAGGTAAATAAAGCCGGGAACATTTTTAGTCGATAGCACGGAATAATCCCATACTTTGAATGAAGGGTATATATCATAATGTCCCCATTTATGGAGTGATGGATTGGGATGATTAAATGAATTAACAACAAACTTCATCGCCTTTTCAAAGACTTCGGTCTTTCCTGGATCATCTACTTTATGTCCTCCCTCAAAGACCCAGTAGTCATAGGATAGACCACCTTCCCAACGCGCGCCCTGGTGTACTTCTTTATTCAAATCGGTAAGTTCATCCTCCGTGCTGTTGTGAAACCGGAGATGCACTGCGCTTAAATTTTTAAAGGTGTAACGTAAAGGATAAAGAGTATGGTTATCCGGATGGCCGACAAAAAACTCAGGGCTGCCGGTCATGTTTACCGCTGCTGTGATCCGGTCCGGATATTTACCGGCGATAAAATAGGATAAAAATCCTCCCATGCTAAATCCAATGATACCGCGATGCCGCCGTTCCGGCAAGGTACGGTAGCTGGTATCGATATGGCGCATCAATTCAATGAAGTATTCGGACATCTGGACCGGAGCATTGATGTTTTCATGGTTACCAATGTTGTAAGGTCTGGGTTGGTCGAGGGTAATATTGCCGTCCCACATGACCAGGATGATTTGGTATTTATCGACCAGGTCCTTAATCCGTTCATATTCCAATTTGGCATTGTCATCCTTAAAATGACGCCCTCCCCATCCATGAAAAAAGTAGATTACCGGATACCGGGTTTGAGCGTCCGGATAGGTGTCCGGAAAGTATATCCGGAAAGGTTTGACCTGCTTGAAGACCTGACTGGTATGGGACAAGTCCTGGTAGGGCTGTTCGGGAGTCTTGGGCGTGCAGGAAATTAACAAAGTGAATAAAAGCAACCAATTTATCCTGACCTTAGAGGACAAGGAATTCAACAAAAGATTTAAAAAGTGATGGTTTTTCAAAAGAAAGGAATGTCCTTCCAAATTAATACATTCTTGATAAACGAGTGGTGTCGTAACTGATTTGAAGAAGGGCCATCCTTACTCCGAAACCCGGCAGAATGTGCTATGTTTTTTGTTCTTTTGTATTTATTATGAGCGAGTCTTCCTCTTTGTATCCGGGTAAAAGCCGTCAGTTTGTTGTAATCTCCATCATTTTTATTTTATTCCTCTTTCTCTTATTAAGTTTAAATGCGTTTATCAATGCCTTTCTGGGTGCCTTGATTTTTTATGTGTTGTTCAGGAATTTTATGCGTACCCTGATAAAAGTATATAACTGGAGAAGATGGTTGGCCGCTACCCTCATCATTTTTATTTCTTTTTTAGTCATTATCATACCGATATTCGGATTGTTGTATTTACTGATTGGCAGAGTACAGAATCTGTTGAATGACCCCCAGGACGTTGTGTTGGGGTATAATACCCTGATAGCTAAACTCAATGGGATATTTGACCAGGAAATTATCAACGGCAATATGATTGGTGATTATTTCAGAACCTGGGCAGCTGGGGTGCCCTCTGTCCTGAGTTCGTCCCTGCTGTTATTTGGAAGTCTGCTGATGATGTACTTTCTCTTGTATTACCTCCTGGTCAACATCGGTCGGGTAGAGCCGGCATTATTTCGTTACCTCCCTTTTACTAAGGAGGGTATCCATGTCTTGACCAATGAATTGAGGGATATGACCAAGGCCAATGCCATTGCAGTTCCTCTTATCGCATTCGGCCAGGGTATTGTGGCATCATTTGGGTTCTGGTTATTCGGATTAAACGATCCATTGTTTTGGGGGATCATGTGTGGCTGTACCAGTATTCTGCCCGTAGTCGGAGCCGGATTAATTTGGTTTCCAGCCGGGATTTTTATGTTATCGACTTCCGTTTCCTGGCAAGGGATAGGGATTTTATTATATGGTGCTCTGGTGATTTCCACCGTAGATAATATCTTCCGGTTATTTTTTGCCAGATGGTTTGCCGATGTACATCCTGTCATTACCATTCTTGGAGTGATCATAGGCTTAAAATGGTTTGGTTTGCCCGGTTTGGTATTCGGGCCATTGTTGATCTCTTATTTTTTCTTATTGATAAAAATATACCGCAAAGAATTTGTGGCTTAGGAAATTAACTATCTATGCTTTGCTGGGTGGAGGGCCCAAGGGAGTAAATTCACCGGCAACCATGTGTCTGAAAGATGACTCTAAAGAGTAGTTTGGGCCTGCTGTTTAAGTTAATTAGAGAAGGTTTTAAGTCCTGAGTATTTCCTATTTAATTTTTCCATACTATATATAATTGGGATTACGACTGTCGGAGTGCAACTCCTCCAAACGAAGGGTATTGGGATTACGACGGTCGGAGTGCAACCCCTCCAAAACGAAGGGTA
>JAWXBI010000151.1:0-15684 GCA_034439915.1 Saprospiraceae bacterium
CCGTCCGTATTCATGATTATTTCGGTGTATCCAATAAGCGGATACCGGCGGGTTCAAGCGTTATTTTCTTCTGTTTGTATAAACCACCCAGGGTCATTTTAAATGTTTTTTTGCTCATACCGAAAAAGGAATAGATTTCTTCGGGCTCACTTTTATCATGATAGGGGAGATACCCATGGTGTTCAGTTAAGAGGCGGACAATTTTTTCGCCTTCTGCTTCGACTCTCTTAAAACCAGGTATGCCCAGAACAACATCGATTTTATGATCGGGATAAATATGTTTTATATACCCTTTCAACCGGTCGCCAACCCGGATTTCCCGGTAAAGTTCATTGTGGTGCAGGATACCGGCGTGTTTATTGTTGATGATCATTACAAAGCCGATTTTACTTTGTCTATAAACAATGAGGGAAACTTCCTCCAGCGTAATGACTGTTAAGTTTTCATTACTTAAAAAAGGATCGAGTCGTTCAGTAGCTGCTAAACGGCCGGAGTGTTCGTCGATATAAACTTTTACCAGATAATGATGGCCGGCAATCATTGTTTGAATTTGTTTGGCGTTGGGTACAAAAAGATCTTTCATCAGCCCATTGTCCAGAAAAGCTCCGTGCGGTGTGGTCGATACTGCTTTTAAAAATACTATATCACCGACAATACCAAATGGTTTTTGTGTGGTTGCAATTAAACGCTCTTCTTTGTCATGGTATATAAAAACATCGACTTCTTCCCCGGTACCGGCCCCCAGGGGTACGTACCGTTTTGGCAGTAATATACCCTCCTTTCCATCATCCAGATACACCCCAAAATCAACTTCCCTTAATATCTTTAATTTGTTGAATTCACCCAGACGGATCATGGAATAAAGGTAAGGAATAGTGATCAGTAAATACTGGATCGTGGGCAGTGGAAACTAAACAGGCAGGCCTATAAAAATAGCACAATGGCAAAAAACTTTTTTAGTAAACCCTTTGGGATACCTGTTTATTGGACTATTTTTACAAACCCCCCACTTACATAGCCCAAAATAAGATTATAATGTTTATTGCCAAAGGTCCTGTTTTTAATGGAAGCCGTTTATTTATTAAATATCAGCATTCGCTTGCTCAATTCTATAAAATCTTTTTGATCCTCTTCCTGCCGGTTTTATCTTATGGCCAGGGCAGTTTGTCCCCAATTACCCCTACCGTAGAATGTGTCGAAAATATAGGGAATGGAAGATTGCGTGCGCATTTTAGTTACGACAATACCAATAAAAACACCTCCTTATCCAGAACACTGGTCAGTAAGATTACCAATAGTAATGGCACCGTGATTAATAGTGTTTTTCTTGATTTTCAACAGGGAAAAAAAACCTTTGCTTTTTCGGTAGATTTTGCGGTTACCGAGTCCGTGGTTTGGTCTGTGACCTCGGACAAAGTCAGAACGGTAACGGCCAACTCCAACTCCAAATCCTGTTTAAAAGAAATCATTCTTTCACTCGAATGCGTGGAGGATATCGGCAATAATAAATTACGGGCCCATTTCAGTTACGATAATAAAAACCCGGGCGCAATCACCGTGGCAGCAGAATTCAGTAAAATCATCATCGGAACTAACACCATCCACGGAGTGTTCAATACTTTTCTTCCGGGTAAACAATCCTTTGCATTTAATTACCAGTTCAATAAGACAGATAAAATCACCTGGAGTGTCACGGCTTTTAAAGAAAAGACTATAAACGCTGACTCCAAATCCAAGGCCTGTATAAAAGAAATAATCCCTGTGCTGGCTTGTGTGGAAAAATTAAGTAACACCAATTACCGGGCGTTCTTTGGATATGACAATAAAAACACTTCTAAAACGGTGCTCCCTGCAGAAAACAATTTTGTAACGATTACTAATAGTGCCAATGTGCCCGGTGTGGATACCTTTTATCCCGGTAAAAAGGAGTATGCCTTTTCAGTTGATTTTACGGTCACCCAGACTATTGAGTGGATTGTTTTGTCAAATAAAAAACTGAGTGCAAAGGCAGATTCAAAAGCAAAAGCCTGTAAAATTACAAGCTTAAATATTCAGCCGTATTACACCCCACCGGTTGCGGGAAAATCACCCAATATCATAGGAGCCGAACTGACCTCACTGATTAATACCCCGGTGAACGGATCAAACATGTCCTCCAATTTTATCTATCAGACGATCCCGAATCCAGCCAATCCTCTCAATTTTTCCGTGTTGGTGGATATCGTGATTCTGTATCCGGCCCAATACAATTCAATTTTATCTCAATTACAAAGTCTGGGCCTTACCGGGATCATTAACAATGGTCTGAATCAATTGACCATTTCAGGTTATTTTCCTATCAATAAATTATCACAACTTAATACGTTGAGTTCACAAATAAATTTTGTCAGACCGGTTTATTCACCCCTGGTAGAAAAAGGGGCCACTACAACCTTAGGGGACATCAGTCAACGTTCGGATTTTGTCAGAAATGGTTATGGGCTGACAGGAAGTGGTATAAAAATCGGAGTACTTTCCGATAGTTACAACAACAAAGGTGGAGCGGCATTGGATATATCTCAGGGAGACCTGCCGGTGGTCCAGGTACTGGAGGATTATCCCCGTGGCCGCACAGATGAAGGAAGGGCAATGTTGCAGATAGTCCATGATGTTGCCCCAGGTGCCAGTCTCGCATTCAAGACTGCTTTTTATACAGCCGGCCATTTTGCCCAGGGCATAAAAGATTTATATCAGGCAGGTTGTAAGGTAATCGTGGATGACGTCACTTTTGTTACTGAACCCTTTTTTAAAGATGGAATGGTATCCAAAGCCGTAGCGGAAGTCAGCACGGCTGGAGTAACCTATGTCACCGCAGCAGGCAATCACCGCAACAATGCATATTCCGGGACCTTTAATCCCGCTACTGCTCCCAATAATTTAACGGGGAAGGCCCATAATTTCGGAAATGGCGATATCTATCAAAACATCCATCTTGCTCCCGGAGATTATATGGTCGTGCTGCAGTGGAATGACAATGTATACACCCTCGGTGGCAACACAGGGGCCGCTGTAGATCTGGATATATACCTTACCAATGATAACGGAACGACACTTTTCGGTTTTAACCGCAATAATATAGGTGAAGACCCCATAGAAGTGCTGCCCTTTACCGTCAAAGACCTTTCAGCCATTAGTAATATTATGATTGTGAATGCAACCGGTTCACAACTGGTCGATTTTAAATTTATAATTTTCAGAGGCAAGGAATTTGTATTTAACGAATTTGTTCAAGGTGGATCAACCATCGTCGGACAATCCAATGCAACCAGTGCAATCAGTGTAGGGGCTGTGTTGTATACGAATACACCCGCATTCGGGGTAAGTCCTCCTACGATCGCTTCTTTTTCATCCCTTGGCGGTACCAAAACAGAAGGACTGGTACGCAATAAACCGGATATCTGTGCGCCGAATGGAGTAAATACCACCGTAGACCTGGGCGGTGTAAATATTGATAATGACCAATATTTTAATTTTTTCGGCACTTCCGCTTCTGCGCCCCATGTAGCCGGTGCAGCTGCTCTGCTCATCGAAGGCAGGAACAAATACCTAAATCAAAATTCAACTCCGGCTCAGGTTAAAAGTTTAATGACGGGCCATGCGCTGGATATGGGTACTCCTGGTTTTGACTTTTCTACGGGGTATGGGCTTTTGCAATTAAATAAATCCCTTTTGTCTTTTGCAAGGCCAGTGCCACAGCTCGACAGAATTACCGTTCCAAACGGGACTAGCCCCGGACCTCAACCGTTCAGCTTGAATATAAGCGGCAATTTTTTTACTCCGCAGAGCAAGGTTAAATTGGGTAATTCCCTGTTGACCCCAACCTTCAGTAGCGAAAAGGAAGTAATAGTAACTATTCCAAGCTTTTTGGGCAATCCACAACTCACCGTATATAACCCACCGCTTACTGCCAGCTTAACCGATGGCGGGTATTCGGATACGATTACTTTCTTCGATATTGTGGTTACCACCATTACGATCAAGGTAAATGATACCATAAAAAAATATGGAGAATCCTTACCGGTATTTAAGTCTACTATTTCCGGTCTACCCAATGGAGTATCGTTAGCACAGGCCGGACTTAATACATTAAACATACAATATAATACCCTGGCCAGGGATACCAGCGCTGTGGGTAATTATGTGGTGACTGCAAGTTTACTCAATGTCCCTCCACAACTGAGCGCAATTTATAATTTTGTATTACTCCAGGGAACGCTGGCCATCAAAAAAATGGATTTGCTGGTTCAACCTGTTAGTCAAAACATTGCTTTTGGAGAGCCGCTTGATAATATAACCTTTAATTACAGTTATGATCAGAGCAAAATTCCAAACAATAGCGCCTTTCTGAACCTAATACAAAATATTCACCAGGGTACTTTGGCCAATGGAATAGCCCTGGTCAATGGACTGGCTTTGGTCAACGGCCAGACACTGGTCAACGGAACTCCTTTGGTCAACGGCCAAACATTGGTGAATGGAACCGCCCTGGTCAATAAAAGTGCGCTGATCAGCGGAACTGCCCTGGTCAATGGGGTAACGCTGGTCAATGGAACGCCCCTGGTTAATGGGATACCCTTGGTCAATGGATTAGCCCTGGTCAATGGACAGGCCTTGGTCAATGGGGTGCCTTTGGTCAATGGGATACCCCTGGTCAACGGTCAGGCTTTGGTCAACGGAGTGGCCCTGGTCAATGGTCAGGCCTTAGTCAATGGCGCCAGTTTAGTCGATGTCAACGGGGTGCCTTTGGTCAATGGTCAAACCTTAGTCAATGGAACTGCCTTGGTCAATGGCCATGCTTTGGTCAACGGTCAAGCCCTGGTCAATGGTACACCCTTAGTCAATGGAATGGCACTGGTCAACGGTCAAACCTTGGTCAATGGCATAACTCTGGTCAATGGAGTGCCTTTGGTGAATGCCACTTCCCTTGGACAAAACAGCAATGGAATAGACAGTGCCCTTGTTATTCTTACTAAAACAGATACTGTTCATACCAATCAATTAGTCCTGAATTCCATCAACCTGATTACCGGATTTGAATCCGACACGATTCAATATATCATTCCAGGCAGTTTTGTTTCTGACAATTTTAAGGTCAGGTATTTGCCGGGAAGAATAGATATCGATTGCCAGTATTGGTATAAAGATGAGGATGGGGATGGTTTTGGCGATGCCGCAAACTTTGTCCAAAGTTGCAGTCAACCGGAAACCTATGTGGCCAACTTTGGAGATTGTGATGACGATGATGCCGACTCCTACCCGGGCGCTCTGGTAGTCGTCGAATGTCCTGAAGATATAACAGTGGATAATATCATTTCGATAACTACCCTCAATGGGAGCAGCAATGGGAATGTGCAGAGTGATGGCATGTGGCAATCTTTTGAGGTTACCACACCTTTTATGCTCCAATCCATCGATGTAAACATGAGCAGATACCCCGATTATGCAAACGGGCCTATGCAAGTGAGGCTTTATTCGGGTGTAGGTACCAGCGGGACTTTATTGGCTGATACCGGGTTGACCAATTACAATGGGGGGCAGGTTGATTTTTCCGGCCTATATCTTACATTGAACGCAGGATCGTATACCTTATTGATGAATTTACCGGCGCCCAATACCGGTCTTAATAATTATTTCTGGAGCTTCCGCTCGAGTACCTTGGGTGACCCGGCAGGAATCCTGAGTGGAAGTAACCTTACTTTATTACTTACAGTATATTCTAAGGCTCAGTGTGAGGCGGAATTTAATGTTCCGGCCCCGGTAATTACTGGTTTTGGACCCTCCGGGACTGCTCTTGAATTTGATGGGTTTAATGACTATGTCATAGGAGATCCGGATCTGGTGCCCATCTCCGGCGATTATACCATATCGGTATGGGCCAAACAAACAACCAATCAGGATGGATACAGAAATATATTATCCGCAGGAAGAAAACTGTATATCGGACATTCTCCGTCCGATGATGCAGATATTCCTTATGAAATCAGAATCGGCGATGATTGGGAAAATACAGGTGTGGCTTTTCCAAGAGATAGTCAGTGGCATCATTATACCGTAGTACGCACCGATACCGACACCTATCTTTTTATTGATGGTGTATTGGTTGCCACCAAAGGCAGCCCCATTGACCATCCGGAGGCTTTTATTATTCCTGAGGAAGAAATATACTGGCCAAACAATTTTATTATAGGCGAACAATGGTGTGCGCCCTGTGAGGAAAATTTTGAAGGTGCGATAGATGAGATCAAAATATGGAACTATGCATTGAAAGCGGCAGAAATCCGCTGCGAAATGAATGGAGATCATTCTTTCGGCGATAAAGAAGCTTATTTTAAATTCGACGATGGCACAGGCAGTTCAAACCTTTATGATGAGACCGATACTCATTACCCTTTAAGCCTGATCAATATGGATCTGGAGGAAGATTGGGTTCCCAGTATTACAATCACCAACAGTTATAACAACAGTGCAACCATTTCGGGAAATACCTATATCTGTAATATTCCAAATCAGGTGGAATGGTATTATACGGATATTTCAGGAACGGCCGTTGTAGCTTGCACCACGTATATTACGCTGACGGCTCCGGATTATGGATTTTGTTGTGAATCCGGATTAAGACAAAAGCCGGCCAACTTATCTCTTTTAAGCCTGAATAGTTTCAAAAATGAAATTGGCGATCAACCGCAATTTACCGTCTATCCGAATCCTGCCCACGACGAAGTGAATTTGAGCTTGCACGGTTTCGACAAACCGGCCACGCTCAGAGTATACGATCACCTGGGCAGACAGGTAAACCAGATGAGATTACAAGGGGGTATCTCCTCTCTTAAACTCAATTTATCCGGTTTCAATACGTCAAATGGGCTTTATTTGATTTCAGTGGAAATGGAGGGCAGCGTCTATAGTAAGAAACTAATGATTAATAAATAAGTGCCCGGACTGAAAATAGAGGGATGCTTAAAATGATTTCATCGGTAACAGGTGTTGAATACGGCATTGAAGCTTGATTAAACCGGAGAGCGCCTACGAAGCCTGTTCAGTTTTTTTGCTGAGGTAGTGGTACATAATTAATTGTCCCCTGTTTTTAGCATCTATTTCTCCCCGATATTCAAAGTTAAAATAGTCTTTAACCTGATTATAAACACTTTCTGCTACATTAATTTTATTGATGTTGCTCGCCTGCTCCATCCGGGCGGCAATATTGACCGTATCTCCCCAAATGTCAAATTGAAATTTTGTTTTTCCCACAATACCGGCAATTACAGGGCCGGAAGCCAGGCCAATCCGGATATCAAACAATTCAATACCTTCTGGTTTTTGCTCTTTAATTGAATTTACCCATTCCAGGATTTCAATGGCCGTATTCATGGCATTCACCGACACGTTGGTATTGGTGGATTTTATTCCACCTGCGCACATATAAGCATCTCCGATGGTTTTTATTTTTTCGAGTTGGTATTTATTTATAATTTCATCAAAATAGCTAAAATAGTAATTTAGACTATTGACTAAAGCATCGGCATTGGTATGTTCTGCAATCCTCGAAAAACCGACAAAGTCCGTAAACAAAACAGTAACATTTTCCAATTGTTTGGGTACCACCATTCCCCTGGTTTTTAATTCTTCGGCGGTTTCTTTGGGTAGAATATTTAAAAGCAAAGCATCTGATTTGTTTCGTTCATTGGTAATTATTTTATTTGTTTTACGGGCAAAAGTGTAAGAATACGTGACTCCCCCAACGGTGATCAACAAAAACAGTCCAACAGCCAACAGAAAATTTTGGTATAATTTTGATCTGGCTATTTGTGTCTGCTTAAGTTCGATATCCCGGTTTAATAATTGATTTTCTGTTTCCTTTTTATTCATCTCATAAAGGAGATTCAATTCCGAAATCTTTTCATCCTGGGCACTGCTGTTAATGGAATCTTTCACAGCCATCAGAAGCGTTTGGGCTTCAACTGCTTTATCAAACTTTTTAGTGGTCAGGTAAATTTTTGTTACGCCTTCATAGGAAACCTTCAATTCAGAGTTGGAAGCTATTTCTTTGGATATTTTGATGGCGGAAGTATACAGATTTAGCGACTCCTGGTATTCTTTTTTATGAAAATAAGCGTCTGCCTTGGTGTTGAGCAGTTTGGCTTGTTCATATTTGGCCGCTTTTACTTCGGCAAAGCTCAAACCTTCGTTCAGGTATTTTAATGCTTCATCATATAGGCCTTTGATAATATTTATTTCTGCAAAAAGACGCAGGGCTTCACAAATAGCTGTATTGTTTGCTTCTTTAAAGGTGGCTATGGCAATGTTTAAATATTCTGTTGCTTTCTGATAATCTTTTTTCTTGACATTTATATCTCCCAGGTTTATCGAGGCGGTGCCTATGGCATCGGAATAGTTTATTTTTTTGGCCAATACCAGGGTTTTTTGAAAATATTCTTCAGCTAGAGGCAATTCGTTTCTTTCCATATAGATCAGTCCGATATTGACCAATAAGGTTGCCGTGCGCAGTTCGTTTTTAATTACTTCTGAGATTTCAAGCGCTTCCAGATAATATTGCAGTGCTTTTACATTATCTCCCTGATTAAAAAAGACGGCACCCAGGTTGCCCAGCAGGTTACTGATTCCGGCTTGATTTTGTATTAATCTGAACGTGGCCAGGGATTTTTCCCAGAAGTTTAATACTTCCAGAAATTCGCCTTTGTAATAATAACCTAATCCAACGTTTTTTAAGGCGTAGGCCTTTTTCTCCGGATGATTTATCGAATCAGCAAGCTGAACGGCTATTTTAGAGAAGACGATGGAAGAATCGTTGTTTACTCCCAATAGCTCCGAACTCATTTTGATGAGTAAATCAATTTTGGCAGTGTCCACTAATCGTCCCTGCAACAATGTTTTTAAACTGTCTAAATTGGAAGCATAACTGGGAAGGACAATAAATAAACAAAAGAACGTATAAAACAGATTGGTTTTATAATTACGCATTGACGTTATGTATTATACTATCTTAAGGTGGAAGGAAGTACCGGAAAATTATATTTTAAAAATCTAATTATAAAAGTAATATATTATAATAACTCTACCAATTATAGCTAAGCGCAGTTCTTTGGCCAAGGTGAACGGAGACGTAAACCAGTACAGATCCGGCGTAGATATGCCCAAATCCCCTTTTGGCCCGAGCTGTCAGTATTGGAGAGGTGTCTTAGTTGGCTTCAAAAATTTGATGGGAGGGTATAGGAGATATTTATCTTGAAATATTGACTTTGGCAATAGATGGTATGGAGCACAGACAGTACTAGTGATCTGTGCCGGTCAAATTCCCTGATTTAATTAACTTTGAAGCGCGTGGCATGGCATTGGCGACCACTTTCCTACTGACCACTTTCCTACTGACCACTGACCACTGACTAACTGACCACTTTCCTACTGACTAACTATCTATGACAGAAAAACAAAAAATGTTATCCGGAGAATTATATGATCCTTTGGACGCACAACTCACGGAGGAAAGAGTAAAAACCCGGCTACTCATCAAGGCGCTCAACGACACCAGAGAAGACGAGACAGAAGAAAGATTACGAATTTTGAAGGAATTGATTCCTCAGGCCGGTGTAGGATTATGGCTTCAACCCCCATTTTATTGTGACTATGGAAGCAATATGGTCCTTGGTGAAAAGGTATTTTTCAATTTTAATTGTGTGGTCCTGGATGTCATGGCGGTTACGATAGGCAGCAGAACACTATTCGGCCCTAATGTTCAGATTTATACGGCTACCCATCCCTTGGATTATAAAGAGCGGGCTGCCGGTCTGGAGTTTGCTAAAGCTATTCATATCGGAGAAGATGTTTGGGTGGGTGGCAGTGTAGTGATTTGCCCGGGAGTAGTTATTGGTGACCGGAGTATAATCGGGGCAGGGAGTGTAGTGACGCGGGATATGCCTGCGGATGTTTTTGCAGCAGGAAACCCATGTAAAGTAATACGGGACTTAAGTTAATAGGTAACATCAAAATAATTCAGGTTTGCTGTTTTCCTGGAATCGAAACCTAAGAAACGATTTAAACCAACACTTTAATCACATGCTAAAAAATTAGTATAAGTAATCCTATTTAAATGCTTGACTATTAATAACATAGATTCTTAAAAAAAATATATTTTAGATTTCTCTATTTTTATTATTTTCAAATATAATTTATTGTCCAATAAACCTGAAGGCTATGAAAAAAACTTTACCCATCCTGTTAATTTGTTTGTTTTGCTTAAACTGGCTGAACAGTCAGAATTGCCGGCTCAGTTGTGTATCCAGCGTTAATGTGTCCCTGATGCCCAATGATTGTAAGGACACGCTTTCACCGCTAAATTTTCTGAATAATCCATCCGCGATTTCGCCTACGTGTCTTGCATATCAATTGGTCATTCTGTACCCATTTGGCACTCATAAGTTTACTCCTGCTAATGTGGTGGATCAAAGCCATGCAGGATATACCATGAAATACCAGGTATTTGATTCGGTTTCAAAAAATTCATGTTGGGGATATTTGAAGGTCAACAAATGTAATCCATGCCTTATCCCTACCCCTCCTGTCATCACTTCATTTACGATCACTCCACCGGTTGGGCCATATCCCATAAACGATACTATTCAATTGGATGCCACAGCCACGGATAATATATCCATCGTAAAAGTTGAATTTTACGATGGACCGGCTTTGTTGAAATCCGATCCGAGTTTTCCATACTCTGCTACTTATATCACAACGGCTTACAAAACGTATAATTTTAAAGCCATAGCGTATGACAACTGTGGCCGTAAAGACACCTCCGATATCATCAGTATAACCACAGCCCTGCCTACCTGCAGCGACGGAGTCAAAAACGGGTCGGAAACGGGGACGGATTGCGGCGGTAGCAATTGTGCGCCTTGTCCCCCTCCCCCTCCTGTGACCTGTAATTCACCGGTGAACTTAAATAACGGAACGGCTAGTCAGTCCAGCACCTATTATTCCAATACGGCATCCAAAGCCAGGGATGGTTCTACTTATACATATAGTCAGACCAATTCACAACTGCAACCCTGGTGGCAACTGGACCTGGGCGCCCAATTTGTAGTTAATACTGTGGAAGTCAAACACCGGTCCTGTTATGGATGCAACTATTACCTGATCCGGGACAATGTATTTATATCCCCTAATGCGTTTTCATCGGATATCAATGTGGTCAAAGCCGATCCCACTATTTATGAATTTCCATATATAGCCACTAACCTCACCTTAAGTAATATTAATATCAAGGGAAGGTACCTGCGCATCTGGGCAGAATATACCAACCCCAACAACCTCGGATTGCTTGAGGTTAAAGTCACGGGATGTTCAATGGTCATGCCACTGGCTGGTGTTTCCGGCTCATTGAATAATACGGGAAATACGACTAAATCCCAAGTGGTCAATATTTATCCCAATCCATCTACCGAGAAATTATACATTGCCACAGACAATGGACAGTTTAATGAAGCAGAGGCGATACTTACGGATTTTTCAGGAAGGACGGTGATGAATAAAAGAATTTCAGATGCTGAAATCGATATCAAGTCACTGGAACCGGGGTACTATATACTTAAACTAAATATCGATGGACAGAATTCAGTGCATAAGGTTCTGAAAAACTAATCGCTGATCCCACGAATCAGAGCACAACCGGCCTCCATCAGGACCCACAAAAAGATAAGGTAAGGTAGAAACATATTTAATGGAAAAAGACAGAAGTAATCGGTAACTTCTATGACTATAGGCGAATCTGTGAATGGTATAACTTTTTAAAACAAAAATGTAACTGTTTATTTACGCATTAAACTCAATTTTGGATTTGTTAGATGATGAGGAGTCTGGGTTATTTTTATTTTTTATTCATATAGCTTGACATGGTACTAAATAGAAAGCCAATGATCGGCCTCGGGAAGCATTGATCCAGACCTTATGAAATCCACGAAAGAACAGGGGTCATGAATGAAAAGGCACGAATCTGAATTTTAATAAATCAAACTGATATTTAAAATGCGAAACTTATTCCGGAAAGGCAGATCTTTTATTATGGTCATGGGCCTAATCGTTACGGTTACCATTTTTATGGCACAGGTCGCGGTAAAAGCACCGTTAAAAAAGGAATCCAGTTATTCCCCTGTAATAGAAGAAGCGTTTGAAAAAGTTTTTGAGCTGGATAAAAAGCAGAAAGACCTGATCATGAAGCGCCAATTGGATTTGCTCTCAGCGCGATTTGACCTTTCGGAAAAAACAATTTCCACCATTACCATGTCTGGTGGAAAACCTTTACCTGTTGGACCTACAGCTATATTAAAAGGTGTTTCCTGGGTCCAGTTAGGCATCATGCTCCCGGATGAAATCAAATCAAGAGGAATATTTCCTTATCTGCCGTTGCCTCACCCAAACCACCCTGTTGGTGGAATGATATTCCCACAGATGGAAATAAAACAAATCGAAAGACTCCAGCGCTTCGATCTCGATTTTGACCTTCCTGAACATTTTCTTCCGGAATTTCCACCCCCAATCTATTTAACTACCCACAAAGAATCCGGTGATGTGTCACAAGGGCAGATAATAACCATAGACAATTATTATGATTTGTTCAATGGTTTGTTGAACCCTAAGCAATTAGAAGGGTTGCGACTGCTGGTTTCACAATTCCCCCAACAACAATTCAATGCTACAGCAGATCGCAAAACAGAAAGACCGAGCCTCGGTGTTACCTGCTTTGATTGTCATACCAATGGGCATACTTCCGGAGCTATTCATTTAGTAGGTGATATCCGTCCACAGGCAAACCGCAACCGGATAGAAACACCATCATTGCGAGGTGTAAATATCCAGAGGCTATTTGGTTCGCAGCGTGCACTCAAAACCGTGGAAGATTTTACGGAATTTGAACAACGCGCTGCATATTTCGATGGTGATCACTTAACAGCAGCAAAAAAAGGAGTAAACATCCTGGACCGCGGAAGCCAGGTTCAATTCATGGCAGAGTTTCAGGAGTTGCTTGACTTTCCCCCTGCAGCCAAATTGAATATATATGGAAGATTGGATTCTAAGAAAGCAACGGAATCGGAAAAACGGGGAGAAATACTTTTTTTCGGCAAAGCACAATGCGCTGGTTGTCATATCCCGCCATATTATACCGATAATCTCATGCATGATCTCCAGGTGGAGCGGTTTTATAAATCTCAGGTGATCAATGGGCAGTATATACGACCGGAAGGGGCCATTAAAACATTTCCATTGAGGGGAATAAAAGATTCCCCACCATATTTGCATGATGGTCGCTTGCTTACCCTGGAGGATGTAGTGGAATTCTTTAATCTCATTCAGCAATCGCAATTGACCGCCCCGGAAAAAACGGATATTGTTGCATTTCTAAGGCAATTGTAAAAACCCAATTTTAATACCGCCCATGTACATGATTGTCAAATAGACAATAACACTAAGTGACAACCTAAGCAGCAAGACATCCCCTGGTGTAATTAGTTATTTTAATCGGTGGAGACAGCGAAGGCGTAAGGAAAGAAGTTAAGTGTGATTCAGCATGGTCAGCAGTTAATTAAATTAGTTAAGTCATTCGATTAAAATCCGGGATATCTTGCCAACTTCTTACTTTCGTTCCGTGATGGGTATAAGAAGAATTTCCCCCATAGATCAAATAGGAAAGATGAGGATCATTACCGGACAAAGCGTTAAATGATTTAATTCCTTTAAAAAAATCTTCTGAAATTCGTACAATAAAACAAGGAAAGTTTGGTTCAACTACCCCTACTCAGCCCAAAAATGCTTTTTTAAATTCAGGCTTTGTGCGATGTTTACTTGCCTGTTCGTAAGCATAAGCCAGCCTGATCAGTTCCCCTTCTTTATAAGCACTTGCATAGAACGAAAGGCCTACCGGCAGATCATACACTTTACCTGCAGGAACACTGATATGTGGATATCCGCTCATCGCTGCCGGTGAGGTAAGAAAAACATTCCCCCAACGATCTCCATAAATCGTATCAATACTGCATGCGGGCCCCATTGTCAATCCGATGAACGCATCCAATTTGTTTTCCTTTATAGTTTCATCAATGATACGCTGAGCTCCCATATGGCTTTTTTCCAGGGCTTGCTGATAAGCCTTATCTTCCAATCCGCTTGTGTTTTCACTGGCATCAAAATTTTCCTGTTTGAAGGAGGGCATGACCCGATCCTCATTTTGTTTATTGTAAGCGATCAGGTCGGTTAATGATTTCATGGAGGTATTGGCAGTGCTGAGGTATTTATTGATCCCATATTTAAATTCATATTTCATCACTTCAAATTCGGCATCGCCTAATGCATTGAGTTTATCGAGGTAGTCCAACTCAATAATTTCAGCGCCTTGTGTTTTGAGCAAATCAACAGCTTGTTGTAATAAGCGGTTTAAAAACTGATTCTCATATTTCTTTTTTTCAACACCCAGTCTTTTTCCTTTTAATCCATTGATATCTAAAAACGATGAATAGTCTGATAGGCCATGGCCTTCACTTTCTTTGGTTTTTTCATCCCGGGAATCCATTCCGATCATAGCTGCTAATAAGATCGCTGTATCGGTAACCGTCCTGGCCAGCGGCCCTGCGGTATCCTGGGTATGGGAGATAGGTATGATACCGGAACGACTGACCAGCCCCACTGTGGGTTTAATGCCCACCGTCCCATTGACAGAAGCAGGACAAGTCACGGAACCATCGGTCTCCGTGCCAACCGCAACCGCACAAAGGTTAGCTGCCACGGCAACTCCAGATCCAGAACTGGATCCACATGGATTGTGATCCAGGATATATGGATTTTTAGTTTGTCCGCCCCGGCTACTCCATCCTGAACAAGAATGAGAGGACCGGAAATTGGCCCACTCCGAGAGATTGGTTTTGCCCAATAATACCGCTCCGGCTTCCCTTAGTTGGGTTACTATAAAAGCATCTTTTGAAGCGATATGTCCGATCAGTGCCAGGGATCCCGCGGTCGTCATCATTTTGTCCGCTGTATCGATGTTGTCTTTAATCAATATAGGTATACCATGCAAGGGTCCACGTATTTTACCGGCTTTACGCTCTTCATCCATAGATTTAGCAATGGACAAAGCATCTGGATTTAATTCAATGACGGAGTTTAAAGCAGGTCCTTTTTTATCAATGTTTTCAATGCGCTGAAGATAAAGCTGGGTTATGGATTCCGAGGTGTAGGTACCGGATTTCATTTTTTCCTGCAGCTCAGCGATGGTGATTTCATTGAGTTCAAAATCATCGGAGAATTTATCTGGAGCAGGATCTTCTTCTTTTGTTGAGGTGTCGCTAGAGCAGGAATTGAGGAGGGCAGCTCCAGAAGCTGTTAGGACAGTGTTGCGGAAAAAAGTGCGACGTTTCATGGATTGGATTTTAAAAGAATTGTTGTTTGGAATTTTTAAGAACTGAATATAAAGACAAATTAGGAACACAAATTGATGTCTGAACCTGGATTTGTGGGATTCATAGGATTACCGGGATGATGTCTGAACCGGGATTTTTGGGATTCAAAGGATTACCGGGATGATGTCTGAACCGGGGTTTGTGGGATTCACAGGATTACCGGGATGATATCTGAACC
>JAWXBI010000152.1:0-11433 GCA_034439915.1 Saprospiraceae bacterium
CACAAAATAATAAGTCCCTACCGAGGTAATCCTTAATTTTCCTCCGCCAAATGGCAACAGGAAACCCCCATTTGAAACGCTGCCATTAGCATCCCAAACCGCTTTTGAAACTTCTACCACATTGTGGTCACCGGCCAATTGAAAATGGATGGTGTCGGCTATGGTAGCCGTGATATTAACGGGAGAAAAAGTAGTTCCACTATTAACCACCACTATAGTTTTGGACCATAATTGGTTAATGTATAAATTTAGAAATAACAGAAATATTAAAGATTTTTTCATATCTAGAGTGTTTAACTATAACCTTAACGAAATAAAAACGCAATTAATTAAAACAAAACACCTTTAAATTAACTAAAATCCAAATAAAAAGCAAAATGATGTACACTTCAAAATTATTATCGCCTTTTTAGGGATATCAATTGTATTGTTTTTTATTTAGTTGGTGTTTTGATTGACTGGAACCCCCGGTACCTCTATAGAAATGAATTTGAGCGGGAAGATGAAATGGAATATTTCCTGAATAATATCTGTACCAAGAGTGGAATGAGTTGCAGGATGCAGGGAGAACATTAGCAGAAGACACGGCCATATTATGTAACCATTACCCTGAATAGGAGAGGTTTATCCAATTATATTATGGCTCCTGGGTTAATATGCTCGAGGGATACTTCCCTTCCACCGTGGGAGATTTTGAGAAAATTAATCAATAAAAATTACAGCGTACTTGCCCTGACCAACTGGTCCAACGAGACTTTCCCTCAAGCTTTGGAATTGTATGATTTGCTGCATTGGTTTGAGGGTATATTAGCCTCCGGCAAAGAAAAAATGAAAAACCGGATCCTGCTATCTTTAATCTTATGGTTAAAAGGTATCATTTGAATCCATCTGAAACCTTGTTTATTGACGATAATCCACAAAATGTATTAGCTGCTTCCAGGCTGGGTATAGATACCATCCATTTTTCCGGTAACCTCCAGCTTATAGATCAACTTAGATCAAAAGGAATAGATTTGGATTAATTGATCAAATAGCCCTGAACGGCATCCGCTGCCTGACGCCCTTCTGCTATAGCCCAAACCACCAGACTTTGACCTCGGCGCATATCGCCTGCAGTAAATACCTTTGGATTGGAAGTCTGAAAATTGGAGTCTGCTACATGGCCTCGTTGATCTACTTTAATTCCCAGGTTTTCCAATAAACCTTCAAATTGAGGATGTAAATAACCCATAGCCAGGAATACAAAATCACATTCAATCATCATTTCTGACCCTGGGATTTCTATCAAGCGGCTCTGGCCTGTAATGGGATCTGATTTCCATTCCACTTCCACACATTTAAGAGCTTTTACCTTGCCGGTTTCCCCTTCGATAAATTCTTTGCTGAGGATGGCCCATTGTCGCTCACAACCTTCTTCGTGGGAAGAGGATGTCCTGAGAATCATCGGCCAAAGAGGCCACGGATTGGTAGCGACGCGGTCCAGTGGCGGTTTGGTCAATAATTCAATCTGAGTGACCTTACTGGCCCCCAACCTGACACTGTTGCCAACACAATCTGAACCCGTATCCCCACCACCGATAACCAATACTTTTTTACCTTTTGGGTTTATTTCTTGTAACGGGTCGATGGTAAAACCGGCATTTCGACGATTACATTGTTCCAGGTATTCCATGGCAAAATGAATGCCGGCTGCTGATCGACCAGGAATCGGAAGGTCCCTGGGAATGGTCGACCCCCCGCATAGAATCATTGCATCGGACTGTGCCAATAGCTTCACGGCATCAATTTCCTGACCAACATTGGCATTTACTTTAAATTCCACTCCTTCATCTTCCATGAATTTCAGCCGTCGGTCAAGGACCCATTTTTCAAGTTTAAAATCAGGTATCCCGTAGCGCAGCAATCCGCCGATTTTATCATTTCGCTCATAGACGGTGACTTCATGGCCCAATTGATTTAATTGATCTGCGCACGCCAGGCCGGAGGGACCGGAGCCAATCACCACAATTTTCTTTTTGTTTTTACGGTCCGGCAGATTTGTCCTGACATAACCGTTTTCATACGCTTTTTCGGCGATATTTTTTTCAATATGTTCTATGGTAACCGGGGTGGAATGAAGCCCCAATACACAGCTTGCTTCACAAGGGGCAGGGCAAATCCTTCCGGTAAATTCGGGAAAATTATTGGTGCTCCTTAAGATGGTATAAGCTTCGTCCCATTGTTCACGGTAAACGGCATCATTAAAATCGGGTATAATATTGCCTAATGGGCAACCACTGTGACAAAAGGGCACCCCACAATCCATACACCGCGCAGCCTGATGAATGGTGTGTTGCTGTGGTTCCGGCAAATAAATTTCCCGATAATCTTTAATCCGTTCTTTAACGTCACGGGACGGCGGCAATTCACGGTTATATTTTAAAAATCCTTTGGGGTCGGCCATGTTATTATTTATTGATCGTCACGAATTCCGGTTCGAGGTTCTTTTTTTCCTGCAACACCCTTTTATAATCCACCGGCATTATTTTTATAAAATCATCTTTTTGTATTTCCCAGTTTTCAAGAATTTCCAGTGCCGAACGACTTGATGTATAACGGAAGTGGTTGCGCAGCATCGACCGTATCTCTTCTAAATCCCGGATATCCGGAAATTCGAGTTCTACCATTTCTTTGTTACACAATTTCTCCAGGCTATCCCAGGATCCTTTTACATAGGCAATACCTCCACTCATACCTGCGGCGAAATTTTTGCCTATACTGCCAATTACCAGGACCCGGCCTCCGGTCATATATTCACATCCATGGTCTCCGACCCCTTCCACGACGGCGGAAGCTCCTGAATTGCGGACGCCAAATCGTTCACCGGCCATACCTTTAATATAGACTTCACCAGATGTGGCACCATATAAAGCGACATTACCAACTATAATATTTTTGGAAGGGTCAAAGGTATTCCTTCGGTCCGGGCTTACTACCAGCGTAGCCCCTGAAAGCCCTTTTCCAAAATAATCATTGGACTCACCTTCCAGTATAAAGTGCAGACCATTTGTCCCAAAGGCCCCAAAACTTTGTCCTGCGCTTCCTCTAAATCGGTACCGAATTGTACCAGCTTGCAAGCCTTCTTCTTTCCATTTTTTACTTATCTCATAAGAAAGCATGGTACCTGTTGCCCGGTCTGTGTTTTTTATATTGAATATTCCGGTGATGTGCTGCTGGTGGTCTATGGCAGGCAGGGCATGTTGAATCAGTTTCCGATCCAGGATAGTATCGATCCCATGATCCTGTTCCCGGGTTTTGAATGTCCCGATTTCAACAGGTAATTTTTCATATTGGAGTATGGGGGCGAGATCAAGGTACTGAGTCTTCCAGTTTTCATTGGGTTTCCAATCCAGCATATCGGTCCTGCCCACCATTTCGTTGATAGTCCTGAATCCCAGCGAGGCCATGATTTCCTGCATTTCCTGGGCAAGGAACGTAAAGAAACTGATCACGTGTTCTGGTTTGCCATGAAATTTTTTGCGCAATTCAGGATCCTGGGTAGCAATGCCCACCGGACAAGTATTGAGATGGCACTTTCGCATCAATATACATCCTTCTACGACCAGGGCAGCTGTGGCAATGCCCCATTCTTCAGCACCCAGCATGGTGGCAATCACCAGATCTTTGCCTGATCGCAACTGACCGTCACATTGTAAGATTACCCGGTCGCGCAATTTATTTCGCAATAGGGTTTGGTGAGTCTCAGCAAGACCAAGTTCCCAGGGTAAGCCCGCGTGTTTGATACTGGATAAAGGAGATGCACCTGTCCCTCCGTCATGTCCGGATATCAGGATCACATCAGCATGCGCCTTCGCTACTCCGCTGGCAATGATACCCACTCCGGCTTTACTGACCAGCTTTACAGAAATCCGTGCATCCCGGTTTGCATTTTTGAGATCAAATATCAACTGGGCCAAATCTTCTATAGAATAAATATCATGATGGGGTGGAGGAGAAATCAATCCAACGCCAGGGGTGGAGTGTCTTACCTTGCCGATCCAATCATTGACCTTATGTCCGGGAAGTTCACCTCCTTCACCGGGTTTGGCTCCCTGAGCCATTTTGATCTGCAGTTCATCGGCTTCACTCAGATAATAAGAGGTCACTCCAAAACGGCCGGAAGCGACTTGTTTGATAGCAGACCTGAGGTAGTCTCCGTTTTCAGCTTTTTTGTACCGGATAGGATCTTCACCGCCTTCTCCGCTGTTGCTTTTGGCCCCGATCCGGTTCATGGCAATGGCTAATGTAGTATGAGCCTCATAGCTGATAGACCCGAAGGACATCGCCCCCGAGGCAAAACGTTTTAATATATTTTCTATAGGTTCTACTTCTTCAACAGGAATAGACTGTCCAGGCCTGAAATGAAATAGTCCCCTCAAGGTGCAGGCTTGTTTATCCTGGTTGTCAATGACCTGTGTGTATTTTTTGAACGTTGGGTAATCATTGAGTTGAGTAGACATCTGGAGCAGGTGGATACTCTGGGGATTAAAAAGATGGAATTCTCCGTTTCGTTTCCATTGATACACCCCGGCATCCCGCAACTGGTCTTTGGTCTGAGATCGGTATTTAAGTATTATTTCGCGTTGAATCCCTTCAAAGTCGAGTCCGCTGATACGTGACACGGTGCCTTTGAAACATTTTTGGATGACGGTATCATGAATACCAACCGCTTCAAAAATTTGGGCTCCCTGATAGGATTGAAGGGTAGAGATGCCATTTTTTGCCATGATTTTCAGCAAACTTTTCTCCAGGCCTTTTATAAATTTTTTTTCTGAAGTTTTATAGTCTGACGGTAATGCGGCCTCGTCTTTAAACCAAATGGATTCCATCGCCAGATAAGGGTGGATGGCGTTGGCACCATAGCCGAATAACAAAGCAAAATGATGCGATTCCCAGATATCCGCCGCCTGGATAACCAGGGAAGTTTTACTCCTTAAAGCAGTTTGAATTAAATGGTGGTGGATAGCGCCGGTGGCCATTAAACTGGGAATGGCAGCCAGCCCATGGTTGATTTTTACATCGGACAGGATTAAGATATTAAAGCCCTCTTTTACTTTTTTCTCCGCCAGCAGGCAAAGCGAATTGATAGCTGATTCCAGGGCATAAGGGCGGGAAAGATCATAAGTGGTAGAAAGAGTTGCCAGCTTAAAATCCTTATTGGTATTGCCTTTTAAGGTATCAAATTCTTGATGGGTAAGTATAGGATGGTCGAGGTAGATAAAGGCGGCTAAGTCTTCATTGGCTTCCAGGATATTCCCGGAGGCCCCGAGCCTGCTGGTAAAGGCCATGACACTCCGCTCCCTCAATGAATCAATTGGTGGATTGGTAACCTGGGCAAAGAGTTGTTTAAAATAATTCGCCAGGTGCTGAGGTTTTTCGGACAAGATGGCCAATGGGGTATCCGTACCCATCGAACCCAGCGGGTCCCTTTCTTCTGAGACCATTGGCGTTAAGATGACTTTGAGGTCTTCTTTGGTCATGCCCGCCCATTGTTGTCGCTCAATCAATGTTGGCCCGGAAGAGGATATTGGTTTAAGCTCAGCGGGTTGACCTAGTTGGGCTATTTTTTTTCTCCGCTTAGCGATCCAATCTCCATAGGATTTATTTTGGCAAATAATTTTTTTGACTTCTTCATCGCCGATAATCCGGTGTTGATCCAGGTCTGCAATGAGGATACGCCCAGGTTGCAGCCTTCCTTTGAGAATTATTTTGCCGGGGTCCAGATCTACCACCCCGGTCTCAGAGGCTACCACTAATTCATTATCTTCTGTCAGGCTGTATCGGCTGGGCCTCAACCCATTCCTGTCCAACGTAGCTCCGACTACAATCCCATCGCTAAAACACATGGATGCCGGGCCGTCCCAGGGTTCCATCAGGTTTTGATGGTAGGCATAAAAGTCCTTTTTATACTGGGCCATATTATCATCGTGTTCCCAGGCCTCAGGGATCATCATCATGAGGGAATGGGGCACCGATCGCCCGCTTTGGACCAGGTATTCCAATACATTGTCGAAACTCCCGCTGTCTGAAAGTCCCCTCCAGGGTATAGGCTTAAGCATCAGGTTGTCTTCTGCTGAAAATATATCGGATTGTAAATGGTCTTCTTTAGCCCTCCACCAATTGAGGTTACCCATGATGGTATTGATTTCACCATTATGGGCAATATATCGGAAAGGTTGGGCCAATTTCCATTTGGGGATGGTATTGGTAGAAAATCGGCTGTGGATGATGGCAATGGCAGACGTAAAGGCTTCATTTTGCAAATCCGGAAAATAACTCCTCAACTGATGGGTCGTCAATTGGCCTTTGTAAATAATAGTCTTATAAGATGACGAAGAGATATAAAAGGTATCCTCTACTTCAGGGAAGAATTTATACAGTGAATGAATAATGTATTTTCTTAATACGTACAGCTGTCGTTCCAGTTCTTTCACCGCCAGTTTAGAATTGGGGCTGACAAACAACTGGATCATCCTGGGTTCCGTGTTTAATGCCGATAGTCCCAATCCCGAATTGTTTACCGGAACTTCTCGTTGCCCGAGGGTATGAAAATTGGATTGGGCAATGAGTTGAAGGGTTTGGGTAATGATTTTATTGTAAAGCTTTTCGGATTTGGGCATGAAACACATCAGAACGCCGTATTCTCCAAAATTCGGTAAGGTAAAGCCCATTTGTCCGGAAATGAGTTTAAAAAAATCATGAGGAGTCTGGACTAATATACCGGCACCATCACCGGTTTCGGGCTCACAGCCGCAGGCCCCGCGATGTTCCATATTTTCCAACATGGTCAGGGCTTTGTCTACTACGTTGTGTTTTTTCTCGCCGGTTAAATTTGCAAATAAGCCTACGCCACACGAATCCTTCTCCAATTGGGGTATATATAGGCCTTTCTGGTCACTGTTGTCCATTTACAGGTTAATTGTGTTAATATTGTGATGACAATTCTTTATGCTTGAATTATCTTACCCGACAAAACAAGATCGAAAAGATAAGCGAATTATTCGGTCTACCCTGATTAAATTAAACGAAAATTTTGTACTAAACAACAAACATAGTTTAAGATATTGACTTCAATATCAGCGTTATATAACAACAATAATTGTCATGCCAATCGCAAAATCTGATCACCTTCTGGAGCTCATTCAATCCCTGACAAAAGCTGAAAAACGACATTTTAAATTATTCAGCAGTCGCTTGCAGCGTCAGGAGGGTACCCAGTTTATCAAATTGTTTGATATCCTGGAAAAAACCAAAGAAATAGACGATGATTTAATCCGAAAAAAACTGGGGGGTATTGCCGGGGTAAAGTATGCCAACCTGAAGCGTAATTTATATTCCAATGTACTCACCAGCCTGAGGTTGATTCATTCCAGTAAAAAGGTAGACCTCGAAATCCGGGAACAAATTGATTATGCCCGTATTCTTTACGGTAAAGGGCTTTACCTGCAATCCCTTCGGTTATTGGAACGGATAAAACAGGTGGCGAAAAACCACGATCAGGAAATTTTATTGCTCGAGATTATCGAGTTTGAGAAACTGATTGAGACACGGCATATCACCCGGTCCCATACTGACCGGGCCAAACAACTGTCCGATGAGGCGCATTTATTGACCGGGGTGGTCAGTCAATCCATCCGGCTGTCCAACTTAAAACTACTGATGTACGGCAAATACCTGCAAATGGGCCATATCAGAAGCATCAAAGACGAAAAAGCAATCCAGGTTTATTTTAAAACCAACCTGCCAAAAGTCGTTGAACCCCAGTTGAGCACGATGGATGCCATCAGTTACCACCAGTGCCAGGTATGGTATTATTTTATATTATTGGATTTTCAGCAATGTATGGACCATGCTGTAAAATGGAAAAACGAATTTGCCAATAAATCCTTTCTGATTGACCGGGATCCGGATTCGTATATGCATGCGATCCATTATATCCTGACTTGCAGCTATAACCTGAAATTATACAAAATATTTATTCAAGCCCTGGGAGATCTGGAAAAATTCCGAAAAGAAAATTATCCGAAGTTTAATGAAAATTCCAAGTTATTATCTTTTGTATACGTGCATACCTCCCGGATCCATCAATACTTTTTAGAAGGTAATTTTAAACAAGGCTTGCAGATCGTCCCCAAGACTCTGCAACGGCTGGAAAAATATAAAACAAAACTGGACGAACACCGCATCCTGGTCTTTTATTTTAAGATAGCCTGGTTGTATATCGGAGCTGGGGATCCCCGGACCGCCAGCAATTTTCTGGATAAAATCATAGACCTCAAGTCCGTGGCCCTCCGTGAGGACCTGCAGGGATATGCCCGATTGCTAAACCTGATCGCCCATTATGAATTGGGCAATAAAGGGTTGTTGTCTTATCTAGTCAGATCCAGCAATTATTTTCTTAAAAAAATGCACGACCTCAATAAAGTGCAAAAAGCCATCCTCCATTTTTTTAACCGGTTGATCAATGCGGACGCTTTTAAAGAAAGGGAGCTGTTTGCTTCTTTTTACCCGGAATTGACCGCCTTGACCAAAGACCATTACGAACAACAGGCTTTTATTTATCTGGATATCATCAGTTGGGTCAAGAGTAAGGTAAATAATCTTACTTTGGAGCAGGTAGTGACTCAGTCATTTGAGGAAATGAAAAAATAAAATTTATTTATGGATAATAACAAAACCACCCTCAACCGGTCGTTGGGCCTATTGTCTTGCATCGTGCTGGTGATCAGTGCCATCATTGGATCCGGGGTATTTAAAAAGGTTGCCCCTATGTCCGATTCGCTGCAGTTACCGGCTTATGTGCTTTTAGCATGGGTCCTTGCCGGTACGATCAGTTTGTTTGGAGCGCTAAGCAATGCAGAGATCGCCGGTATGTATGCCGATAGTGGGGGAGAATACGCTTATTTTAAAAAGATATACAATCCGTTCTTTGCTTTTTTATTTGGTTGGGGATGTTTTGCGGCCATTCGTTCGGCATCTATTGCGGCTATTGCCTACGTGTTTGCTGAATCGCTTAACCACTTGATCCACCTGCCTGCCATCGGTAGCCGCGGATTTAACCTTTTTGGAATAATTTACCCTTTCGATAACCTGACCATTAAATTAATCGCGATGTTGTTATTGATCGGACTTACTTATTTAAATTATAAAGGGTTGAGGCTGGGAGAAAAAGTTTCGCGGGGATTGACATTTACCCTGGTCACGGCAATGGTTTTTCTTATACTTGCCGGTTTGTTCAGCAGTAAAGGCTCCTGGAACAACATTTCCCAGGCAGCGACTACCTACGTGCCGCAATCTTTTTTTTCCGGTGGATTTTTAGCCTTGTTGTTTACTGCGATGTTGGGTGCCTTCTGGGCCTATGAAGGTTGGAACAATATAGGATACCTGGGCGGTGAAATCAAAAACCCCCAGCGCAATCTGCCGATCGCTTTATTTGCAGGGACCCTGATCGTCATGGTGATTTATATATCGATCAATTTTGTTTACCATTATATTTCGCCTATAGATGATATTATAGCCAGGCAGACTTCAGGTTCAGGAATTGCCGCTGTAGATATTGTGGGTTTGTATTTGGGAAGGGCAGGGGCTTTGTTTGTGTCCTGCCTGATCCTGGTGACGACATTCAATGCGACTAATGCCACTATTTTAATGTCTTCCCGGATTTATTATGCTATGGCCAGGGATGGTAATTTTTTCAAAAAAGCGGAATATGTTCATCCAGAATATAAAACACCCTCGTATTCTTTATGGATACAATGTGGTTGGGCAATTATTTTATTGTTTTCCGGAAGTTTTGATACCCTGACGGATATGTTGATTTTTGCTTCCTTCCTTTTTTATGGATCTACTGCTTTGGGTGTGTTTATCATGAGGAAAAAAGCACCCAATGCCGAAAGGCCCTATAAAGTGATAGGGTATCCCTTCGTGCCGGCCATCTTCGTATTGTTTTGCCTTGGATTGATCATCTATACTCCTTCTCAGCGACCGATGGAGACTTTGTCGGGTATTGCCTTGATCTTGTTGGGTGTGCCGTTTTATTATTATTGGAATAGGAAGAAAAGTTAGGAGTTGGGGGTTAGGGGTTAGGGAGGAAAGGATAAAAGGGTTAAGAGGTTAAAGGGGAAAGGTTAAAGGGGAAGGGGGAAAGGGTAAAGGGACTACAATTCTACAACTTCATAATTCAACAATTCAACAATTCAACATTTCAACAAGAGCTTAAGAGGTGAAAGGGTTAAAGGGTTAAAGGGTGAAGAGGTTAAAAGGACTTACAATTCAACAATTCAACAATTCAACATTTCAACAAGAGCTTAAGAGGTGAAAGGGTTAAAGGGTGAAGAGGTTAAAAGCACTTACAATTCAACAATTCAACAATTCAACATTTCAATCAATGAATAAAATAGCCATAATAGGGGGAGGAAATCTCGGGACAGCCATTGCAGAGGGACTATTGGCCAGTGAGTTTATTAAAGCCAAAGACCTGATCGTTACCCGAAGGAATCCCAACGCATTGATCGAACTTTCATTAAAGGGAGTTGCAATCATTTCGGACAATGTGAAAGCGATTAAAGCATCTGATGTAGTCATCTTGGCTGTGAAACCGTATCAGGTACCAGCCTTACTCAAATCGGTTGCTTCAGCGTTTGTGCCCAATAAAAACTTATTGATTTCTGTGGTTACAGGGGTGGATACAAAAACCATGAGGGATATCATTAAGAAAAAAATATCCATTATCCGGGCAATGCCCAATACGGCCATTGCGATCCGGGAGAGTATGACCTGTATCAGTGGAGATGGAGCTTCCCAGGAACAAATAGAATTTACCAAAAGGCTGTTTGAAAAATTGGGTAAAGTGGCCGTCATCGATGAATCTCTCATGGAAGCTGCAACTGCATTGGGGGCTTGCGGTACAGCGTATGCCATGCGGTATATCCGCGCCAACATTCAGGCCGGTATCGAGATAGGCTTTAATTCCGGAGTAGCGAGCCTGATCGCAGCCCAAACGGTAAAAGGGGCCGCAGAATTGTTATTGACCAGAGACACCCATCCTGAGGCAGAAATCGATAAAGTAACCACACCCAAAGGCTGCACCATAGCTGGGCTCAATGAGATGGAGCACCAGGGATTTAGTTCTTCTCTGATCCGCGGGGTGGTCACGAGTTATAAAATGATCGCTAAAAGTTGACGAATAGATAAATCAAATTAATTTTGCAGGGGTAGGGGTTGAGGTTGAGGTTAAGCCCCGATCCGTCGGGGAGGTTGAGGTTAGGATATAAATTGTTCATTGTTCATTGTTCATGAGGGTATTCAGAAAAGTGTGTCAAAGTTTAAATGTTAACAAAATAAACAAAATAACTTTGACAATGAAAAAGGAAAAAGGACAAATTATCGACCAGG
>JAWXBI010000153.1:0-19921 GCA_034439915.1 Saprospiraceae bacterium
CAATGAGCAATGAGCAATGAGCAATGAGCAATGAGCAATGAGCAATGAGCAATGAGCAATGAGCAATGAGCAATGAACAATGAACAATGAACAATGAGCAATGAGCAATGAGCAATGAACAATGAAGATCCGAAGCATCGGATGAACAATGAACAATGAACAATGAAGAATGAGCAATGAAGAATGAAGATCCGAAGCATCGGATGAACAATGAACAATGAGCAATGAGCAAACCTCCCTTTAGGGCCGGGGGTGCGGTAGCGGGATGACGATTTATGTAACGGCGAATTTTCCTGAAGTTTCGGGACGCTGATCAGGAGATAACATTTAAAGCGTGAATAAAAGAATTTAAAAATGAAAAGGTCTGTATTGTGCTCACTTTTTTTAATACTTATAAACCTTGCTCAAGCGCAGAGTAATGAAATCAAACTCATTGAAAGTCCTGCCATCACCAGGCTCAATGAATATTTTATACAATACAATTTGCGACGTACTGACTATCCCGGATGGAGGATACAGGTCTTTGCCTCCAGTGACCGGAGGGAAATGGAATCGACCTTATCCAATTTCCGGTACCGGTTTCCGCAGTTAAACTCCAAATGGATTTTAAATGATCCTTATTACCAAATCAGGGCGGGCATATTTTTGGAATATTCAGAAGCGATGCGCAGCCTTCAGGATATACGGAAAACATTTAGATCGGCTACCCTGGTAGCCGACCGCATTAGAAGGGATGAAGTACTTAGTCTATGAGCACCACCTTTGTCCAATCTAAAGCAATTGCCAAAATAGACTGGATCACCCTGGTCACCTTTATCAGTCTGTTGGTGATCGGCTGGATGATGATCTATGCTTCGGGTTATTCCGAACTCATCGAAACCACGAAACCTTTCTTCAAAACCAATGCCGGCAAACAACTGCTGGCCATCATTATCTCAGCTTTTATTTTTTTAATTGTATTCATCACCGACATCAAGTTGTGGAGTACCCTGGCCTACCCGATTTATTTATTGGGCCTCATTATGCTTATCCTGGTCCTGTTTTTCGGTTTAAAAATTAAAGGATCCACTTCCTGGTTTAACCTGGGAGGCTTTTCATTTCAACCTTCGGAGTTTGCCAAATTCGGGACTATGCTCGCCATGGCAGCGTATATGAGCTATTTTAAAACCAATCTCAAACAGGCCAAATCCAGAATGACCGCTATGGCGATATTTATGCTGCCCATTGCTTTGATTTTATTGCAACCGGATGCCGGGTCAGCCATTACCTTCGGCTCTTTTTTTATCTTATTGTTCCGGGAAGGGTTCAATCCCGTATGGTATATCATTGGACTGGCCTTGCTTGCTTTATTTATTCTGGCATTAAAATTTGATCCCTTGCAAGTGATAGCTTATATCCTTTGCCTGGGTTCTACCATCTTGTATATCCAAATCCGCAAAAACAACCGTCAACTGCTTTTATTGTTAGCCTGCTGGGGTCTGATCATGGCATCCTATTGGGTCGCTATGCCAATGACGCTGGTTTTATCTTTGCTGGGAATTGGCCTGGCTTTTTTTATATATCAGGGTTATACCCAACGTTTTCAGCGTTTATTGATCATTTTGATTCCCTCCATTATTGCCGGGGCGGCATTTACCAAAGTCTCCCAATATACGGTTGACCACTTCCTTAAACCGCACCAACGCGAGCGGATCAATGTCTGGCTCAGACCGGAAATCTGTGATCCCAGAGGCAACCTATACCACGTACTTCAATCCAAACTGGCTATCAGCTCAGGTAATTTTACCGGTAAAGGTTTTCTGGGCGGTACCTTGACCAAACTTAATTATGTGCCCGAACAAAGCACGGATTTTATTTTTAGTACAATCGGTGAAGAGCAGGGATTTTTGGGCATTGTCGCTATCATCGGTCTATTTATCCTTCTGATGTTCCGCACCATAGCTATTGGTGAGCGGTCCCGGAATACATTTACCCGGGTATTTGCCTATAGTTACCTCGGTTTTATTTTAATCCATTTTTTTATCAATATCGGAATGACTATGGGCCTGGTGCCCATCATGGGAATTCCCCTTCCCTTTATTAGTTATGGCGGCAGCTCCTGCATGGTTTTTTCCATGATGACGGCTGTCTTATTACGTCTGGATGCATCCCGGCATTTTGTATAAAATTTTATGGGGGTCAGTTATCAATTACAATCTACCGACCGGGACAGTGCGGCCAGAACTGGTGTATTGATGACGGGTCACGGCAATATCTGTACACCGATTTTTATGCCGGTAGGTACGGCGGCTGCAGTAAAAGGGGTTACCCCCAATGAATTAAACAATACGGTACAAGCCCAGATCATATTGAGCAATACCTATCATCTTTATCTGCGTCCGGGCACAGATGTATTGCAGGCAGCCGGAGGAATCCATCGTTTTATGCAATGGCACAAACCTATTCTGACCGATAGTGGTGGTTACCAGGTTTATTCACTGAGCAAGCTCCGCAAAATCAGTGAAGAAGGGGTTTCCTTTTCTTCTCATATCGATGGTTCCAAACATTTATTTACGCCAGAATCAGTTATGGATATTGAACTCAAGATTGGTGCCGATCTGATCATGGCATTTGATGAATGCCCCCCTTTTCCCTGCGAATACCGCTATGCTGATCAATCCATGGAACTTACCCATCGTTGGTTGTCGAGGTGTTTTAGTTTTTTTAACCAGGCTCCTCACCCCTATGATTACCAACCTGCCTTGATACCGATTTGCCAAGGTTCTACCTACAAGGATTTAAGGACTCGGTCCGCTCAATTTATTTCCACCTTTAAGGCCCCGGTCAATGCCATAGGGGGATTATCGGTTGGAGAAAAAAACCAGGATATGTATGATATGATCCATTGCGTCAACCAATACCTTCCCGGAGAGAGCGCCCGATACCTCATGGGTGTCGGCACCCCTGAAAATATATTGGAAAGCATTGCCCTGGGCATCGATATGTTTGATTGTGTACTACCTACCCGTAACGCCCGTCACGGACTAATCTATACGACGGAAGGTATAGTCAATATTAAAAATCTAAAATGGAAATACGATCAAAGCCCGCTTGATGCCGGTTTACCGGAACCTTTTGCCCAACCCTTTTCTAAATCCTATCTGCGGCACCTGATTCAAAGCAATGAACTTTTAGGTGGGCAGATAGCCAGTATCCAGAACCTCAGTTTTTACCTCTATTTAGTCCATACTGCCAGAGAAAAAATTGAACAGGGTATCTTTAATGCCTGGAAAACCAATATGGTAGAAAGAATTAAAACCAGGTTGAATTGAAAATCCTCGATTGGTATATTATTAAAAAATATATAGGAAGTTTTTTCTTCACCGCTTTCCTGTTTACCCTGATATCCCTGGTGTTTGATTTCAGTGAAAAGGCAGGGCAGTTTGTAGAAGCAGCCAAGGTGCTTAGTCTCGGCCAGATATTAGTCCAATACCAACTAAACTATATTCCTTTCATCAATGGTTTGTTGTGGCCTTTGTTTTCATTGATCTCCGTCATTTTTTTTACCAGCCGGCTGGCCTATAATTCTGAATTTATATCCATACTGAATGCCGGAGTTAGTTTTCGGCGGATATTGAGACCTTATCTCATGTCCGCCAGTCTGCTGACCCTTTTGCTTTTGCTTGCCAACCACCTAATTATCCCCATTGCCAACAAACCCAAGCTCGAGTTTGAGCGTAAATTCATCAAAAGAGAAAGCGACCGGTTGACCACCGGGACTAATATGCATTTTTTTATAGCCCCCGATACCAAGGTGTATTTAAGAAGTTATTCCCCTTCGGATAGTTTAGGGTATTCCTTCCGGTTGGAAAAATTCAATGGGACCACCCTGACCTCTATGCTGAAAGCTAATTTTATTGAATGGAATAAAAACCCCGGTAAAGGATGGAATATCCGGGACTATGAGATCAGGACCTACAACGATACAACCGAGCATCTGACGGTATATGCCAATCAACAAATGGATACGATACTCAATATGTTACCTTCTGATTTTGAGTTTTATTCCAAACAAAAAGACTTGATGACCACCCCGGAGCTGCAGGCCCTGGTCGATAAGGAAAAATCGAGGGGACTCAATCCCGTCAAAGTCTATACTAATGAAATTCAGCGGAGGACCGCAGACCCTTTTTCCATACTCATCCTGACCATTATCGGTGTAGCTATCGCCGCCCGAAAAGTAAGGGGGGGCATGGGATTGCACCTCGCTTTAGGGATAGCCATTGGATCCGTATTTGTATTTATTTCAAAATTTTCAATTGTATTCTCTAAAAGCCCTGCAATACCATCTGTAATCGGGATCTGGATTCCGAATATCCTATTTTTTCTGATCGCTCTAAGACTGGTCCGGAAAGCCCAGCAATAATTTTGTTTAATTATTTCTTAAAAAAGTTAAACAAAAAATATTTTGTTTAACTTTGAGTCTTAAAACTTAAACAAAATGAAATCGGACGCTTTCTTACCCGCACTCAATACCCATAAGGAAAGATTGCTCAGTTTTGCGTTTAACCTGACAAAAAATTCAGATGACGCCAAAGACCTGTTGCAGGAAACTTATTTCAGAGCATTGACCAATCAGGATAAATTCCAGGAAGGGACTAATATAAAAGCATGGTTGTTGACTATCATGCGTAATATTTTTATCAACAACTACAGGAAAAAACTAAAAACAAGAGTTTTGTTTGATTCAACAGACAACCTGTATTTCCTCAACTCCGGACCAAATCATATAGGCAATCAGGGAGAAACAAATATGTTGCTGGATGAATTGAACCAAATGGTAGGAGAACTCGATGAATCCATCCGTTATCCGTTTATTAAACATTTTGAAGGGTTTAAGTACCAGGAAATTGCCGATGATATGCACCTCCCTCTTGGAACCGTTAAAAGCAGAATATTTTTTGCCCGCCAGGACCTCAAAGCTAAAATCGAAAGGCTATATGGTGACTCCTTAGGTTTGAAAGGTCTGAAACTCAAAATGGCCAGCTAAAACAATAATCCCTGCCTCACTAAACGGGCAGGGTTTTCCAGCATCAACAAATATTCTTTTGCCGCAAGGCCACCACCATATCCGGTGAGTGCGCCATTACCTCCAATAACCCGGTGACAGGGAACCACGATAGCCAAAGGATTGCTTCCATTGGCCAGACCAACTGCTCTCGATTTATTTATATCTCCCAATCCCCGGGCGATCTCGCCGTAGGACTTTGTTTTACCATAGGGAATTTGCAACAATAAATTCCAGACCGATTTGCTAAACGCAGGTGCTGCATCGAAGTCCAGGGGAAGGTCAAAAATCTCCAATTTTTGCCTGAAATAAAGTTGAAGTTGTTTTACTGCTTCATCCACAATTTTATGACTTGATGCTGATTTGGGATCCGCAGGTAGTTTGTCCGAGATATTTACCGCCCTAAGCCCTGTTTCCGACGCCGTAAGGGTAAGGAAACCAATCGGTGATTCCATGACCCGGGAATACGTCATTGTTGTGGTTTGTGTTTTTTCTTCAATTGGTCCAGCACTTCTTCCCAGGAACTCCCTTTTTCATGTAGTAATACCAATACGTGATATATGAGATCACTGGTCTCATATATCAGGTTTTCTTTGTTGCCGGACTGGGCTTCCAAAATAGTTTCCACCGCTTCTTCACCTACTTTTTGAGCGATTTTCTGTATACCGGACTGAAATAACGATGTAGTATAAGATCCTTCTTTAGGATTTTGTTTACGGTCAGCTATCAACCGTTCTAAAATAGAAATAAAATCATCTGGTTTATTTGTCTCCCTGAAACAAGTATCGAATCCTTCATGACAGGTGGGTCCATCCGGAATGGCTTTGATCAGGAGCGCGTCACTGTCACAATCGGTACACACAGACCGGTAGTTTAAATAATTTCCGCTGGTCTCCCCTTTGGTCCATAACCTTTGTTTACTCCGGCTGAAAAACGTGACCCTGCCCGAGCTGATGGTCAGGTCAAGGGCTTCCTGGTTCATATAACCAAGCATGAGCACTTTGCCGGTTTGTTCATCCTGGATAATAGCGGGCACCAAGCCCGACACCGGATCAAACTGCAATTGGTTTAAATCAAATTTCATAGTTTAAATGCTGGACAACCAGAGGGTTATTATTCAATCTACTTTTCTTTCATTGTAAATTACGGCTGTCCCCGTCATCGAAACCATCAGCATACTGCCTTTACCTAATACTTCATAATCGAAGTCTATCCCGATCACGGCGTTAGCCCCCATGGCCATAGCAGTTTGTACCAACTCTGCTTCAGCCTGGGTTTTGGCCTCCTTGAGCACTTTTTCATAAGATGCGGATCTACCCCCGACGATATCGGTGATAGAAGCCAGGAAATCTTTAAAAATATTGGCTCCGATGATGGTATCTCCGGTGACTAAACCGAGGTAATGTTTGATCTGAAAACCTTCAATGGTATTGGTTGTAGTTAAGAGCATAGTGTTTAATTTTATTTAGGCCTTCCAAATTAATCATTTACGTCCGGATCAATTTTATTGCTCAGGTACAAACTGCCGATCACGACGCATACGGAAGCCACTCCGATAGGATACCATAAGCCGGACAAATAATTACTCCCCGGAAAACTGCTGATCAGCGTGGCAATAAATGGTACCAGCCCTCCAAATACTCCGTTGCCTACATGGTATGGCAGAGACATAGAAGTATACCGGATTTTGGTCGGAAAAAGTTCTACCAAAAATGCCGCAATGGGTCCATAGACCATGGTTACATAAAATATCTGGATAAATACCAGGAATACAAATTTCCAGAATAAATCCGGAGGCAAGGTTTTGTCATAAATAAAAAAAGTCCCTTCATGATAACCTGCTTTATTCGGGTCATGGTACACCCGATCCGTCCTGCCTTCCTTAAAACTGACCCCGGAGCTGACTGTTTTGATCCGTTGAATCACAATCACCGAATCTCTGTTTTCATCCAAATTTCTGACAATTGGAAGTTCCATCATCTTTACCACTTCGGCAGTTGCCAGGTAGGTACTATCTGTTTTTTCATAGAAGTAGCGGTAAATAGGCCGATAGGAGAGGATCCCTAAAACCATACCTGCAATCATAATCCATTTTCTGCCAACCTTGTCACTCAACCAACCCCAGAAAATAAAAAACGGTGTGGCCAATACAATCGCAGTCAATAAGATATAACGGCTTTGGTTAAATTCTATCCTGCACGTGTTTTCGAGAAAGGATTGGGCATAAAACTGGCCGGTGTACCAGATCACGCCCTGCCCCATGACCGCTCCAAATAAGGCGAGCAGGACCATTTTGAAATTCTTTTTATGATTAAAACTTTCTTTGAGTGGGTTGATGGAAATCTTTCCTTCATTTTTAATTTTGGTAAACGCAGGGGACTCCTGCATTTTCAACCGGATATAAATAGATATACCGACCAGAAATATAGAAGCTAAAAACGGTATCCTCCATCCCCAGTCATTGAAAGCAACCACTCCCAGCGAGTGACGCAGCCACACGATGACTCCCAGCGACAATAAAAAACCTAAGGTGGCGGTGGTCTGAATCCAACTGGTATAGAGCCCGCGTTTGTCAGGTGGTGCATGCTCTGCTACATAGGTTGCTGCCCCCCCATACTCTCCGCCCAATGCCAGGCCCTGGATAAGCCTCAGGACCAAAACCGCCAACGGAGCGGCATAACCCCAGGATTGATAATCCGGGATCAAACCGATCAGAAAAGTAGAAACCCCCATCAATACCAGGGTCAATAAAAAAGTGTATTTCCTGCCTACCAAATCACCAATTCTCCCGAAAACCAGGGCACCGAAAGGCCTGACGATAAAACCGGCTGCAAATATGGCCAGGGTATTGATCAAGGCAGATGCTCCTGCATCGGGCGGAAAAAGTTTTTTACCGATCAGGACCGCCAAGCTTCCAAAAATGTAAAAATCATACCACTCAATCAGTGTCCCTACCGCAGACGCAGTAATGACTTTAGAAATACTCTTACTCAAAGGATAGTTTTATAAGCTGAAAGATAATAAAACGGGTCAATTCCGGTCCGGCTAATTCAACAACAAAGCAAGCCATTGACTCATTGTCTTACCGGGATTCCCTTTTCGTGCAGATAAGCTTTTAAATCCCCAATCCGTATCTCTCCATAATGGAATATACTAGCGGCCAACGCCGCGTCTGCCTTGCCTGCTGTAAATACGTCAACGAAATGATCCATCGTACCGGCTCCACCACTGGCAATGACAGGAATAGAAATCGTCTCTGAAATAAAACGCAGTGCTTCCACAGCAAAGCCCGTCTTCATACCATCGTGGTTCATAGAAGTAAAGAGGATTTCTCCTGCACCCAGGGTTTCAGCTTGCCGTATCCAGTTCATCATATTTATTCCGGTAGCAATCCTTCCACCTTGAACAAATACTTCCCAACCGGATTCTGTGAGCCGGCCATCGACAGCCAGTACAACAAACTGGCTGCCAAACTCTAAAGCCAGCTGACTGATTAACTGAGGACTTTTTACTGCTGCTGAGTTGATGGATACTTTATCCGCTCCCGATTCCAGTAGTATCCTGGCATCATCCACCGAAGAAACCCCACCCCCGATCGTAAACGGAATATTGATGTTTTTGGCCACTGCCTTGGCCAGCGCTGCAAGGGTTTTACGCTTTTCATGGCTGGCGGTGATATCGAGGAAAACCAGTTCGTCTATTCCTTGTTCACTGTAGACCTTTCCCAGTTCCACCGGATCACCAGCATCCCTTAAGTCTAAAAAGTTGATGCCTTTGACCGTACGGCCATCCTTGATATCCAGGCAGGCGATGATACGTTTTGCTAACATGATTGGTTTACATTATACCCGGGATAACAATCCAAGTGATTCTATTTTAATTTTATTTTCATAAATAGCCTTGCCCACAATGGCGCCATAACAATCTATGGTTTCCAGCCGGTATAAATCTTCCAGGTTATGCACGCCTCCGCTGGCTGTAATTTTTAATCCCGGATATTTTTCAATCAGGATCTGATATAGTTCCTGGTTGACTCCGGTGAGTTGACCGTCTTTACTGATATCGGTACAAGTCAGGTAGAGTAAGCCATGCTCCATAAAACGATCCAACATATCAAACAAGTGCAACGCTGAGGTATCTTTCCAGGCATGGGCCGCTAATTTCATATCGCGTACATCGGCAGCCCAAATCAATTTTGCCGCGCCGTATTCCTCCAGCCAGGATTCAAACATCCCGGGCTCCGTGATGGCCAGACTGCCTATGTTGGCCTGATTTGCTCCGGAATCAAATACCCGTTTCAAATCCTCTTTAGTTTTAATGCCCCCGCCAAAATCAACTATTAAATGGGTGTGCGCGCATATTTGTTCCAACACCTGGTGCTGGGTGACTTTTTTATTTCGCGCTCCATCCAGATCAACGAGGTGGAGATGGGTCAGGCCGGCTGCTTCAAATTGCCTGGCCATCTCTATCGGCTCGGCTGAATATTCCTGCATCCGGTTAAAATCTCCTTCTGTGAGTCGTACACATTTGCCTCCGATTAAGTCAATGGCCGGGAATATGATCATATTAAAATACTATTTGGAAAAGTCATCAAAGTTTGAGGAAGGTTTCGAGTATACTTAATCCTACCGGACCTGATTTTTCTACATGGAATTGAGTGGCAAAAAAATTATCCTTTCTGATGATGGCACTAAAGTGTTGTCCGTATTCACATTGGGCGACCGTATAGGGATTGAGCTCAGCATAATAACTGTGTACAAAATACACATACTGATCCTGGAACGAAGCCGGTATCCAGTCCCGCGCGGTGATGTCCAGTTGGTTCCATCCCATATGAGGTATTTTAATGGAAGGATCGGGTGCACTAAATCGTTTTACGTTGACCGGTAGTATTCCCAAACACGGGGTATCGTTTTCTTCCGAATGTTTACACATCAATTGCAGTCCAAGGCAGATCCCCAGCATGGGTTGTTTCAGTTGGGGCAATAAAATATCCAGGTCAAAGGATTTCAGAAACCGCATCGTACTGGACGCCTCTCCTACACCCGGAAATAAAACCTTATCGGCACGAAGTATTAGCTCAGGGTCGCGGGTCAAGGCAACGTCCACTTCAAACCGGTCCAGGGCATATAACACGGATTGTACATTGCCTGCATTATAATCTATGACTGCAATTTTTTGTTTCATAGCGATCAGAGCAAACCTTTAGTGGAGGGTAATAAATCAGATTCCGGATTCCTTTGTTTAGCCATCCTGATACATTTGGCAAAAGCCTTAAAAATCGCCTCGATTTTATGGTGCTCATTTTCACCCCTTACGCGGACCTGCAGGTTGCTTTTCGATGCATCACTAAAGGATTTGAAAAAATGGAAAAACATTTCGGTAGGCATTTCCCCAATCCTTTCCCTTCTGAACTCCGCTTCCCAAATCAGCCAGGCCCGGCCGCCAAAATCCATCAAAACTTCAGCATCGGCTTCGTCCATCGGGATATGAAAGGCGTAGCGCTCTATCCCTTTTTTGTCCCCCAAGGCCTTGAGAACGGCTTCACCCAGGGCAATCCCGGTATCTTCAATGGTGTGGTGTTCATCGATGTGCAGATCACCCGAACAGCTCAATTGAAGGTCTACTTCACCATGGCGGCTGATCTGTTCCAGCATATGATCAAAAAAACCCAGGCCGGTATGGATTTCCGATTTACCTGTTCCATCGAGGTCCAGCCTGATATCGATCCGGGTTTCTTTGGTATAGCGGCTGTGTTGTACCATCCTTTTTTTCAACCTGAGGAATTCATAAATCTCTTTCCAGGAGATCGTTTGTACTGCGATATCCAGCTCATTGTCCTTTAGTGATTCATTATACAAAATAGCCTGGCAACCCAGATTAGCTGCAAGTCGCACATCGGTCAGCCTGTCTCCGATCACATAACTATTTTTTAAATCATATTCACCGGATAAATATTTTTTGAGCATCCCCGTCCCTGGTTTGCGGGTATCCTTTTTTTCATGTTCAAATGAGGGGTCGATGTGCACCGCGGTAAATTCAATCCCTTCATTTTTAAATGCGGTGATCATTTTTTCCTGGGCCGGCCAGAAATCAGTCTCAGGAAATGAAGAGGTTCCCAATCCATCCTGGTTGGTCACCATGATCAGTTTATAATCGAGCTCTCTGGCAATTTTACCCAGCCAGGTAAAAACCCCGGGTAGAAATTCCAGTTTTTCCAATGAATCGATCTGAAAATTATCCGTCGGTTCTACAATGAGGGTACCGTCACGGTCAATAAATAATATTTTGTCCATCGTGCTCATTAAAGGTTAAATCATGATTTCATATGGTCCAATAAAATCGAGTTTTCTTCTGCTGTCCCCACCGTAATCCGAAGGCAGCCTTCACAACCAGGTTCTTTTGAGCGGTTGCGAACTACTATCCCCTGTTGAATCAATCCGGAGTAGACTTCATCTGCATGTAAACATTTTATCAACAAAAAATTGCTGTCGGATGGGTAAACCTGAACCACCTCCTTCATTGTTTTAAAAGCATCTATCAATTTCAATTTCTCCTCCTGTAATTGTTTTACCTGCTGTTTCATTTCTTCTTCTCTGCTGAGCCGGTCTAAAACAAATCGTTGAGTCAGGATATTGATATTGTATGGAGCCTTGACTTTATTAAAATAACCTATGAGCTGCGGTGAAGCAAAAGCCATACCCAGCCTTACGGCGGCCATTCCCCAGGCTTTGGACAGGGTCTGCATAATGATGAGGTGGTCATAGTTTTTGAGAAAAGGCAGCAGGGTATGATCCGCACAAAAATCGATATATGCTTCATCGACAACTACTATTCCTTTAAAATAATCCAGAAGTTCCAGTACTAAGGACTGATCCAACCGATTTCCCGTCGGGTTATTGGGGCTGCATAAAAAAAGTACTTTGGTATTCGGTGTGATCGCCGATTTTATAGCCTGGATATCCGGTTGAAAATCATTGTCCAGCCTGACTTTGATAACATCTACATCAGCGATATCCGCACTGACCTGGTACATCCCGTATGTTGGTGGCAACACCATAATTTGGTCTTCACCCGGAGTACAAAAAATCCGGAGGATCAGATCAATAGCTTCATCACTGCCATTCCCGAGGAAAATACATTCAGTTGGAATTTTTTTAAGGGTAGAGATCCGTTGCTTAAGTGCCTGTTGTAAAGGATCGGGATATCGGTTTACACCCGACTCGTAAGGATTTTCATTCGCGTCCAAAAACACGTCACCGGTGCCTGTAAATTCATGTCGTGCTGAAGCATAGGGCTTGAGCCGGATAATATTGGGGCGTATCAGGGATTCCAGGTTCATTCGGTCTTGAGTTTTGCCAGCCGTATACTCACAGCCAGTTGATGTGCTTTTAATGCTTCCGCTTCTGCCATGATTTCGACATGAGGCCCTATAGCCTGGAGCCCTGCTTTGGATAATTTTTGAAACGTGATTTTTTTGGTAAAGGCATCCAGGTTTACCCCACTGTAAGCTTTGGCATAAGCGCTGGTCGGCAGGGTATGATTGGTGCCGGATGCATAATCCCCCACAGATTCCGGTGTATACGGGCCTATGAATACAGAGCCGGCATTGATCACCTGCTCGGCAAGGAAATCCGCATCGCGATGGTTCAGGATCAGGTGTTCAGGGGCATAAGCATTGATAAAATCAATTTGATCTTGTTGATCGTTGAGCAGGATCGCAAAACTATTCGACAAAGCACCTTCAGCATGTTTTTTGCGTGGAAGGTCCTCCACCAGGTAGTTGACTTCTTTATCAACCTTTGAGATCATTACCTCCGAATTAGATACCAAAACAACCTGACTGTCTGATCCATGTTCAGCCTGGGATAAAAGGTCGATAGCCACAAAGGTAGGGTCAGCCTGATCATCAGCGCAGATCATCACTTCCGAAGGTCCGGCAGGTAAATCGATCGCTATACCTTGTTGTTGAACTTTCATTTTCGCCTGGGTAACAAAACGGTTTCCCGGGCCGAAAATTTTGGTCACAGCAGGTATTTGTCGGGTACCGTATGCTAAAGCTGCAATAGCCTGTGCTCCTCCCAACCTGAATATTTGGGTTACGCCACAAAGCATAGCCGCATAAAGAATTGCAGGATGGATATTTTTTTCTTTATCGGGTGGACTGCATAAAATAATTTCCCTGCACCCTGCAATTTTTGCCGGGATAGCCAGCATCAATACGGTAGAAAACAAAGGAGCTGTGCCCCCGGGTATGTAAATCCCTACCCGCTCAATAGGAGTTGATTTTTGCCAGCAATGTACGCCAGGCATGGTCTCGATAATCCGGATCGTTTGGACTTGTGACTTATGAAAGAGTTCAATATTTTTTCTGGCGACATGTATCGCATTTTTTAATGCGGGGCCGAGGGCAGATTCGGCCTCATCCATTGCTTCCTGTCCAACTTTAAAATTATCCAGGTGACAATTATCCAGTTGTAATGAATACTTTATTAATGCTTTATCTCCCTCTTGTTTGACTTCCGCCAGGATTTGATCTACGATTTGATCCTGAACATCATTGAGGTCAGCTGGCCTCTGGCAAAGTGCAGCCCATTGGCTTCTGGGTGGTTCAACATATGTTTTCATAGTCAGCTCACCATTTTTTCGATAGGTATGACGAGAATACCCTCTGCCCCAGCTTGTTTTAAAGCCCCAATCACTTCCCAGAATTGTTGTTCCGGTATCACTGAATGAATTGAACACCAACCATCAATCGCCAGGGGCAGGACCGTGGGGCTTTTGATACCCGGCAGAATTTGAATAATCTGGTCCAGCGCTGATCTGGGTGCATTCAGTACGATGTACTTGTTTTTTCTGGCTTCAAGGGTAGCCCTGATCCTGAACAATAACTGGTCCAGCAATTGTTGTTTTTCGTTACTAAGGTTTTCATGGGCATAGATACAAGCTTCGGATTTGAGGATGATGTCCTTTTCTTCCAGCTTATTCTGAAACAAGGTATTACCTGAACTGACTAAGTCACAAATCCCATCCGCCAGACCAATATGAGGGGCGATCTCCACACTGCCTGAGATTTGGTGAATTTCGGCCTTGACACCATTTTTAGCAAGGAACCGGGACAGGGTGGCGGGATAAGAAGTAGCTATCCGTTTACCTTCAAAAAAACGGATATTTTCATACCCACTTTTCTGGGGAACGGCAATAGATAAGCGGCATTTGGAAAATCCAAGGCTCATAAGTTTCGAAACCCTGCTTCCTTTTTCAACGACTGTATTTTCTCCCAAAATGGCTATATCCGCTACTCCATCCTGAAGGTATTCCGGAATATCCCCATTCCGCAGATAGAGGATGTCCAACGGGAAGCCCATGGCGCTTGTTTTGAGTTGGTCCGTACCTGAATCTACCCGGAGACCGCAGTCTTTGAGTAAAATCATACAGTCCTCGTGCATCCGGCCTGATTTCTGTATTGCTATATTTAATCTGGTCATACGTGTTACATTAAAATAAAAAAGGCCTACCGGGTAACGGCAAGCCTTTGGATTTTATATTTTTTGTATTCAATCAAGACATACCCTTCCCTATTGCGTCAGCAACGAATGATGGTGGTGATGTCCGGAATGAATTAACATGGTTGCAAAAATAATCAGTTTATCGAAATCTGTATAAAAATTTCCAGTTTATTTGTTGTTTTAAAACCGGAGCAGTATTTATTGAACAAATTTATTTCACATATTTAGCCCAGAAGTCCAGGGTTCGTTGCCAGGCTAATTTAGCAGATGCCTCATGATATCTTGTCGGTGCGGTATCGTTATGAAATGCATGTTGTGCCCCTTCATACATATACAGTTCATATTTTATAGTATTAGCCTTCAACGCCGCTTCATAAGCAGGTATACCGGCATTTACCCCTTCATCCATGGAGCCATAATGCAGTTGAACGGCGGCTTTTATTTTAGGCACATCGTCGGCAACTGGTTGTCTGCCATAAAACGCAACGGCGGCTTTAAGCGATGGCACATTAACAGCCAGGTTATTACTCATCGCCCCACCCCAGCAAAATCCGACACATCCAAAATTGCCATTGCTGTCTTTTCGGGTTTTTAGGTATTCAAAGGCTCCCTTAAAATTGGAAAGATTATCTTCTGCTTTGAGGTCCCTGAATTTAGCCCTCGCTTCATCTTCATTGGCAAAAACCAAGCCCAGTGCGGAAAGGGCATCCGGTGCGATGGCAAGATATCCTGCTTGTGCTGCACGACGGGCAACATCCTCAATATGGGCATTCAGGCCGCGATTTTCATGAATGATGATTACCGTGGGATATTTTTTTTCTTCCATTGGCCTGGCCACATAGGCTTTCATCGGATTGGGTACTCCCGGATAGGTAACGTATTCAGTAAACAGGTCTGCTTCAGAAGTTTGACGGGCATGGGTCATATTCACTTCTATCATGGGTAATATGGCCATAGCACCAGCTGTGCTACCCGCCAACGTAGTCAACCTGGACATAAATTCCTGCCGTGACAAAGGTTTATGGGTGTATTCGTCGTAAAGATTGATGATGCGTTGATCCATGATTTTTTTTCTTCAAATTAAAGGATTTTGATCATAAACTAAAATTTACCCATTCCCTGTGCTTGTTATAAGTGGCCTGATTTTATTTCACCTACCGCATGCTTCGCTGCCCGGGCAGTCAATGCCATATACAAAATGGAGGGACTTTGATTTCCGGTACTGGTCATGCATGCCCCGTCTGTGACATAAACATTTTTACAGTGGTGGATTTGATTCCATTTATTGAGCATAGAATCCTTTTCACTTTTGCCCATCCGGCAACCGCCCATCTCGTGGATATCCAGTCCGGGAGCCTGGCGATTATCCCTCGATTTGATGTGGGTACACCCGGCAGACAACAACATATCCTGGCTTTCCTGTATAAAATCTTTAACCATGAGGTCATCGTTGTAATCGTAGTCCACACTGGTGATCAAAAGGGGTATACCCCACTGGTCTTTTTCTAAGTCGCTTAATCTGACATGATTACCGGCTTTGGGAATAGTCTCCCCCTGCATGTACATATATACTTTCCATCCACCGGGCTGGGACAAATGGTCTTTGAGGTCATGGCCAAAACGAACCCCTTCGATATTATGATTTTTCGACCGGTAAGCCCCTGTGAATATGGTATATCCCCCTACGAAATCCATTTTTTGTTCCCCAAGGTTTCGGTAATTGGCAAGGATGGGTTCAGTAGGGTTGCGCCCGTAATAATATTTATCTTGAAACCCTGGCATATCCGCTGAGGTAGAAGCGCGGTAATTGTGAAAGCCTACATAACGACCCAATAGATCATGTCGATTTCCTAAACCATCCGGGAAATGGGTGGACCTGGAATTGAGTAAAATCAATACTGAATTCAAGGCGGAGGCATTGACAAATATGACTTTGGATTTATAAACAAATTCTTCTTTGGTAAGCCGGTCAATCACCCTGACCCCGCTGGCTTTCCTGGTCGCAGGATCATAAATAATTGAGTCAACCACCGAATCCGGTCTCAAGGTCAGGTTGCCCGTTTTTGCCGCCCAGGGCAGGGTAGATGAAACCGAACTAAAATATCCGCCATAAGGACAACCCCTCATACATAAATTTCTGGATTGGCAATTGCCTCTCCCTTGCTGCAGGTGGATCTCCCTGGCCTGGGTGAGTTGTGCCCACCTGGCATCGACCAGATGCCTGTCCGGATAGGCCTCTTTAATTTTATCTCTCAGGTGTGCTTCCACACAATTCAAGCCAAAGGGAGGTAAAAATTCACCATCGGGCATAGCTTCAATCCCGTCCTTATTCCCACATACGCCTATAAAATTTTCAACATGACTATACCAGGGAGCGATTTCATCATAGGTGATCGGCCAGTTCATTCCGTAACCCTGCCGCTCCGGTGCGGTAAATTCATAGTGACTCCAACGCTGACAAGCCCTGCCCCAAATAATGGATTTACCTCCGACCTGGTAACCCCTGATCCAATCGAAAGGTTTTTCCTGGATATATGGATGTTCTTTATCCTGGATAAAAAAATGTTTGGTATCATCCGCAAATCCTGCGGCCTTGCTGATCAAAGGGTTTTGATCAAGATATTCTTTGGCGACATCGCCGCGGTATTTAAAATCCCAGGGGGCCATGGTAGCGGTGGGATAGTCCTTAATGTGTTTGATATCCCGCCCCCTTTCCAGGACCAGGGTTTTTAGACCCTGCTCGCATAATTCTTTGGCTGCCCATCCCCCTGAAATACCCGAACCTATTACAATAGCATCGAAAGAAGTCTCCATACCGATTGGTTTTAATTCCCACCTAAATTACAATAAGAGATTAAAATCTTCATTCAAGCTTTGATCAGGATACTCCCAGGTCCTTTCGAATTTTATTCAAAGCGCTACCATCTTTAATCCATTCGATCTGCTGCTCGTTGTAATTTTGTTCAGCAACAAATTGGTCATGGGTACCATCGGAATGATTTAAAACCACTATAAAATTTACACCGGGGGTAAATGAATCAAAACCCAGTATATCCACCTTGTCATCCTGCCGGATCTTGTCATAATCTTCGGGATTTGTAAAAGTCAGGGCCAGCATACCTTGTTTTTTCAAATTGGTTTGATGAATACGGGCGAATGTTTTAACAATAACTGCTTTTACTCCTAAATACCTGGGCTCCATAGCAGCATGCTCACGCGATGAGCCTTCGCCATAATTATATTCTCCAAATACCACGGTGCCGATACCGGCTTTCTGGTATGCCCTGGCAGAGTCGGGTACCGCCATATATTCATTGGTCACCAGGTTGAGCACTTTATTGGCTTCCCCGTTAAAAGCGTTCATTGCGCCGATCAAACAATTATTGGATATGTTTTCAAGATGCCCGCGGTATTTGAGCCAGGGGCCGGCCATTGAAATATGGTCCGTAGTACATTTACCTTTGGCCTTGATCAATATCCTCATACCCATGACCTGGCTTTGGGTAATCGGAATAAACGGGGTCAGGAGTTGCAAGCGGTCACTTCCTTCTTTTACTTCGACGATTACACTAGAACCATCATCTGATGGAGCCTGATATCCTGCATCTTCTACTTCAAAACCACGGGTGGGTAGTTCAAGTCCATCCGGGGCATCCAATTGGACCATTTGTCCATCTGAGTTCATTAAACTATCCGTCAAAGGATTGAAAGTCAGGTCGCCGGCAATAGCCATAGCCGTAACCAATTCCGGTGATGCAACAAACGCATGAGTATTGGCATTGCCATCGTTGCGTTTTGAAAAATTGCGGTTAAACGATGTCAATATTGAATTTTTACGGTCGGGGTCATCGGTATGCCTGGCCCATTGGCCGATACAGGGGCCGCAAGCATTGGCCAGGACTACACCGCCTATATCTTCAAAACTCTGCAGAATTCCGTCTCTGGCTACCGTAAATCGGATTTGTTCGGAACCCGGGGTGATTGTGAATTCAGATTTTACTTTTAGTTTTTTTGCTTTAGCTTGTTTGGCAATCGAAGCGGCCCTGTCCAGGTCTTCATAAGACGAATTAGTGCAAGACCCGATCAATCCAACTTCCAGTTTTGCGGGGTAGCCTTTTTCTTTTACTGCCGTTGCAAATTCCGAAATAGGCCATGCCAGGTCGGGGGTATAAGGACCGTTGATGTGAGGTTCGAGAGTATTTAAATCAATTTCGACTACCCGGTCAAAATATTTTTCTGGCGATGAATAACATGCATCATCACCGGTTAATTCTGTAGAGATCGAATCGGCCAGGTCCGCGATCACCTCCCGCCCGGTTGCACGAAGGTATCTACCCATTGAATCATCGTGACCAAACAAGGAAGTCGTGGCACCGATTTCCGCGCCCATATTACATATTGTGCCCTTACCGGTACAGGAGATGGATTGAGCACCCGGGCCAAAATATTCTACTATAGCACCAGTACCTCCTTCTACAGTTAATATACCGGCTACTTTCAATATCACATCCTTTGGTGAAGTCCATCCGTTGAGTTTTCCTGTAAGCTTAACGCCAATGAGTTTCGGCATCTTCAGCTCCCAGGCCATACCTGCCATGACATCTACAGCATCCGCGCCACCAACACCAATGGCAACCATGCCCAATCCTCCTGCATTTGGCGTATGAGAATCGGTTCCAATCATCATACCTCCCGGAAAGGCATAATTTTCCAGTACGATCTGATGTATGATCCCGGCACCGGGTTTCCAAAAACCAATGCCATATCGATCTGAGATAGAACTCAGGAAAGCAAATACTTCTGAGTTTTTATCCAAGGCAGTTTTAAGATCGGTAACCGCCCCGGATTTGGCCTGGATAAGGTGATCACAATGCACCGTAGTGGGAACCGAGGTAATATTGCGGCCACATTGCATAAATTGCAGGAGGGCCATTTGAGCAGTAGCATCCTGCATAGCCACCCGGTCCGGCATAAAAAATACATAATCTTCACCCCGGGCATAATCCTGAAGGGGGGAGTCTTTGTGCAGGTGTGTAAATAATATCTTTTCTGTCAGCGTCAAAGGCCTGCCCAGTTGTTGACGGACGGCCTGAACTTTAGTACTATATGCAGTATACACCGCCCTTATCATTTCAAGATCAAAAGGAGTAGACATAATTAAATCGGTTGTGAATCGCAAAAATAAACAAAATGCTGCGATTATAGTTCGGCGAAGGATTGGTGGAGTAGCTGGCTTTAGACGGGACGCCTAAAGAAACCGCGTCTTCGCTACACTGTGTCTTTGCTGCGCTGCCAGAAACTTTAGGCGGGGGCCAGGTATTCGGCCGCCTAAAGAAACCAGAAACCGCGTCTTCGCTACGCTACG
>JAWXBI010000154.1:0-4853 GCA_034439915.1 Saprospiraceae bacterium
ACGTATTACCAACGAAAAATAAAAGAAGGCAAAGTGGAAGGAGTGGTCATTAATAGTGTTAAAAACAAATTGGTAGCCAGAGTGTTTGCCGTAGTTCAACGGGGAACTCCTTTCGTAAAGCTTGGCAATTATGCATAGAAAAAAATATCATAATAAATTTGGTGAAACGTAGAAATTCGAACAGCCGTAGGCGGCGCCATACCTTGATATTTAAGCAATGAACTAATTATTTGTTTTTCAGCAAAATATAAAACTATTGCGCCGCCGCTCCGCAGTTTCACTGCTGCGGCTGTTTGAAGTTTAAGAACTTCAAACCAATATCAAACAACTTATTCCTTGACGTTAGCCTTTTTGGTCAGCCCCTAATTTATCCAAATATCAGTATCTCAAGTCACCGAAATAATTCCGAAATTTCGGGATCGATGCACATACAACCCCAAAATATCACTTACAAATGCATTGTTTTAAGGGAAAAATCGCCTATTGCCTTGCATTAATTTCAATAATTGTTCTGATATGTTGTTGATTTTAATTGAATTAGATATTTATCAGCATGCCCTATAATAGACAGATGACTTCAACTAACAGTAACGGGATAGAATTTAAGAATGCCGGATTGAACGATATGGAGACCATTCAGCATATTGCATACACCACCTGGCCAGTTACCTTCAGGGATATCCTGCCCGCAGAACAGATTAGTTATATGCTTGGTTTGATCTACAACCGGCAGTCCCCTAGTCATCAAATGCTGGAGAAAAGGCATCAATTTATGCTGATAGAAAACATGGGTAAGCCGCTTGGATTTACTTCGTTTGAACCCGGATATAATTCCGAACCTCAATTGATGATCCATAAACTCTATTTGCTGCCCTCCACCCAGGGCATGGGGATCGGAACACAACTAATACAAAAACTGGATGAGTCGGCACGGGATTACAACCAATTAAGCCTCCGATTGAAGGTATACTTTGCAAATACTAAAGCCATACGATTTTATGAAAAAATGGTTTTATAAAAAAGAGGCTCTGAAACAACGTATATAGGTAATAATTACACCGTCGTTGACCATGTTATGATCAGGGAATTAGACGATTTAATCTGACTCCTGCTCTATCGGTCAGGTTAAAAATTTATTGTATTCAGATTGGTGTATCCGCATTGATCATCGCCTTAATCACGGTTAGTTTTCTGGCGATCAAGGCTGCCGTGGCCAACCCGTTAAGATCCCTGCTCATGGAATAAACAAGGTTCGAGCGTATGAAAACAGACTAAGGCGTTGGGTCACCAGGACCAGAATAAAGTAGATTCCAATTGGGGTGGACCGACAGGATCAAAATTTTTCCTTTCTTAGTCGGCATTGCCCGGTGGCTCGGTATATCTGACTATAGCGCCTTCAAATTATCAGGATTAAATAAATTGTAAATTGCCCGGATATCCGGAAGTGTATGCTCAACTTTCTCAAAATTTATACTGGCAATTCTATTTTTAAAACACCGATCGTTTTATCCCTTTTCATTGGTTTTTCATGTTCGACCAGGCTGGGCGTAAATGAAAATCCACCGGATAACCATTTTTATACCCAGGGCTTGGATAACCGCTTAGCCGCCGAGTGGGAACCCGCCATTGGGACGATGTTGGTCTGGCCCCTGAGTGTTCCTTATAAATTGGTCATCGAACTGGCCAGGGATAATCATGTATATACTATCGTGGAAAATGAAGCAGTTAAAAAGGAGGCCCAAAAATGGTATAACGATTGGGGAATAAACCCTGCGAAAACATCTTTTATCTATGCAGCACAGGGACTGGATTCCTGGTGGGTCAGGGATTGGGGACCCGGAGCCGTTTATACCCCGGAAGGGAAAATGAAACTCGCCGATGGGAAATATATATTTTCGACACCTATCACCGGCCTTCCCTGCCAGGACTCCCTGGAGTTTATATACAAAACCAAAGAGCATAAAATCATCAAAACGGAAATCGATGATGCAGCAACCTTGTCACTAGGTAATGGACTTAATCTGGCTGTATTAGATTTGCCTTTTATCAACACCGGAGGAAACGTAGCTAACGATGGTTTAGGAACCGCATTTTCTACCTGCATATTGCTAAATGAAAATCAATACTTTGGCATTTCTGAAAACCGGTTTTTTAAACTTAACAAAGAATTGACCGGGATCCGCCAGTATCATATTCTATCCAATTTTGAGAAAAGGGGTATCCAGCATATAGATTGTTACCTCAAGTTATTGGATGAAGAGCGTATGCTGGTCATTGAACCGCCATTGGACCATGATCTTTATCCTATCTATGAATCGATCCTTCAAAAAGAATTAGTCGGGATGAAAACCCCTTATGGCAGACCTTATGAAATAGTCAGAATAAAGACAGGCCGGTATTATAAAGACCAACTCGCCGCCTATACCAATTCTTTAATATTAAATAAGACCATCTATGTTCCCCTCTTCAAAATAAAGGAAGACGAGCAGGCTTTGAAAAGATGGCAGGAAGTAATGCCGGGTTATACGGTAAAAGGATTTGAGTTTGAACTGAAAGACGAGCCCATGGTGAGCCAAAAATTGAATGAGCATTACCTCCTTTACGGCTGGCGGGATGGAGACGCCCTGCATTGCCGTACGAGGGCTATCTGGGACCCTGAAATGTTGTTTATCAGTGCAAAACGTATTGAATCTCCGGTAAATTCAACACATAAAAACATTGTCTATTGTACGATCATAGACTACAGTAAAAAAGGCCTTATTCAGAAACAATGCCTGGTGCATTGGCGAATATCCGGACGAAACGAATGGAATAGTATCCGGCTCAAACCCAATGGTACACCCAATCTTTTTTATGCAGAAATCCCGTTTCACCAGGCTGGAACTTCCATTGAATATTATATTTCAGCCGTCTCCTCCTCTGGCAAAACAGAAACCAAACCTCGCACAGCACCTCAAGGAACTTATACATTTTCAATTCAATGATTGTCCTAGACTTAATCCTTAGACCCTATAATTAATTAGAAATCAATGTCGTTTAGTCAAGGTTCTATGTGGACGTCTACGCTACGCTGTGTTCTATGTTCTTATGTGGTTCAAGCTCTTGTATTCTAATATTGAACCACAGCGTGCTTAGGAGGATAGAAACAGCTTAGCAGCGTAGCGGCGTAGCGTAGAAATTCACATAGAGTCTTATCTAAACGACATTGAATTAGTAATGATTAATTTTTTAATCGTAAAACCACTGACCTTTTAAAATCCGGTAAAAAAAGTCCATTACCTTCTCTTTTTACTACACTCCATGTATTTTTCCACGGATCATATACTTCCATTCTCCCTGGAGATATTTTTAAACCCAATTCTTTTAAATCTACCTGGATGCCGTGAAGCGTCTGCGGTCCTGCACCCTGCTCCAATTCAGATTGCCAGGTATTTGATTTGTCCCTAAACCACAACAAGCTCGTTTTTTTGCCTTTAAGTATATAGATTCGGACAGCGCGGTGCTCTGCTTTGGTTGCCTTAAACGATTCTTTAATGGGATCAATGCCTTTAATCGCTTCATGAAACCGCCCAAAATGATACCATAAATTATTTTTATGAACATAGGATTCCCAATGCCAGGCCATGCCCGCACCGGCTGATCCTGAAAAAAATGGTGCAAATAAAATATCATGCAATAAACTCCCTGAGGTATCTAAAGGATAATATTTACTGGGGCCTGCATGATTAGGTTCCACAGCGCCAGTCTCCGCCAGGATTACAGGCTTGCCGCTGTGATAAGACATTAACTCTTCAATTGCCGAAGAACAAATGATATCCATCGGTGCCTGGCACACTTCCATCTTAGCTCCCAGGTCAAGGTAACGGTGGACCTGAGCTACTTCATTCCCCGGCAGGAGCATCATTTTTTTATAAATTGATCTCACATTTTCATGGTCAAAACTACCCAGGCTCTGCATCACCAGGATTTCCGGAAAACGCTTCTTAACCTCTGCCAGCATTTTTACATTCCAGGCAAAGAATATGGAGTCTTCAGGACCTTTCATAGCATTCATTTCATTCCACAATTCCCATCCAAAAAATAAGGTATCACTTCCATATCGTTTTTGATAAAAATCTACTTTGTTTAAAAAAAGTTGTTGGCCTTCCGGTGACCGTAGGTACTGACGTATACTATCCAGTGGCCCTCCCTTTGAAGTATGATAAACCGCTTTGCTGGCCCAGTTCTGGGCATTTTCCTGCAACGTGATACCCCTGAAATGCTCCAGGGTAACTTTAAATTTCAAATTATACGTCCGGGCCATCTCCATGAACCGGTCAATCCGTTTCACCTTCTCCTCTTGATACTGCCCGGCAACCTGGTCTTCGATATCCCAGAAGGATTGACTTAACCATATCCGGACATAATTCCCTCCGTTGGCAGCCAGATTTTTCATCCATAGATCAATTTCATAAAATGCCGAATCCGGATTTGATTGGTAACGTCCACTGGGATTGATGAGATTGATACCAATCGGAATATAAGCACTGCCATCTGAATATGAAAAGTATGCCGCATTGGCTTTGCTTACCTCAATATACCGGGTAATAACCGGTTGTTTTTGTGCAAACAAAAAATGACTATGGAGCAATGCAGATAGTGCTGCAAAGAAGGCGATCAGACAATTAAGTTTCATAAACTGTAAACATCAGGAGGGCAAATCTAAAGTAAAAAATCAGTTGTTTCAGGCGTCCTCGCCTGAAGGGGTTGTTTCAGGTTGTTTCAGGCGTCCTCGCCTGAAACCGCGGGTTGTAGCGGGGTTGTTTCAGGCGTCCTCGCCTGAAACCGCGGGTTGTAGCGGGGTTGTTTCAGGC
>JAWXBI010000155.1:0-31656 GCA_034439915.1 Saprospiraceae bacterium
AATTATCAATTATCAATTATCAATTATCAATTATCAATTATCAATTATCAATTATCAATTATCAATTATCAATTACGAATTACGACAGCGTCTTCGCTTCTGTTCATGAATTCTAATCGACTATTACCATTTTCTTACTCGCATTAAAAAAACCAGATTCAAATCGATAATACAGTACACCAGTAGCCCCAATCTCCTTCCGATCAAACCAGACCTCATGATATCCTTTGGTCCAGTCTTTTTCTATTGCGCGAATGGTGCGTCCCGTTGCATCGTATCATGGGTATAATTGTCAGGTTCAGAGCATTATCGACAAATCACGGGGAAGAAGATCCTTTAGACCTGTTACTTTACCTGTCTATTTGTACCCGGCTTCCGCCAATTTTTGCCTGGACACTCAAATCATACATCTCTTCACAAACTATGGCAGGTAAACTAAATTGGCCTTCATAAGTTGCCCTCACCGGGACTGTAAATGTTTTTGACTTGCCCTGATCCAGTTGAAAGAAAGTCATCACCCTGTCATCACGGATATCCTGATAATCAAATAATTGAGCCGGACCTTGAATGTTGGACATGCGTTGATTGATGATTTCCCAGCCGGCGGGAAAAATATGATTTAAAGCAAGATTATTGTATGATTTAAATTTCGTACCCGGGTTGGTTATAGTCACCTCGACCCATAACAAATCGCCTTTTTTAAGGGAAGAAGGATCCGTTGCTTGCCGTTCAGCATTTCGATAAGTTACACTCAATTTGAGGTGATTAGAAATGTCACCCGAAGTGTCCAACAACGGTTGGAATTTAATCGAAGATTGAACATAAATCGGAATGCTGGAGGTGTTTTCAATCACTATCGATTCGGGTATTTTTCCCTGAACAGCCGGATCGATTAGTATGGATGACAGCGCGGAGTTGATATTCTTTTTAGTACCATTCTGAATGTTATATCTAAAACTCCAGTTTCCTCCTCCGGTAGTTCGTCCGGTTTGAAATCTTCCGAGCACTTTTAAAGCATAGGCCAGGGCTTGGGTATTCCAGGGTTTTCCACCATTGAGTTGTTTTGACACATCGAGCGCCAATTCGGCAGCCTTGGCCTGATCTCCCAGGTCCAAATAAGTCTCCATGGCCATGGCCATATCCCTTAAAGGACTTCCATAGGTATATCCGGATTCTACATAATCCTCACTGGTTAATGGAGTTTGAATAAGGGATTTTGCTACCTCAGCCTGGCCTACCAGGGCATAGGCAGCAGCCAACCTCCATTTTGCATTGGCACCGGCCAGAGGATATTCTTTGAGGCGGTTCATGGCACTTAATTCAGGGTTACCTGCAAGTGCCAATGTATAAAGCCTGTATGCCTGGTCCATTCCATGATTGGATTTATAAAAAGGTTTCTGCGCCGGATCCCAGAGATTGGCCAATTTTTTTTGATACACTTTCCAGTTCGAGAGTAAATGTTGTGGAATGATATATCCCTTTTTTTCCGCCTCCAGTAAAAATTGCCCGGCATACGATGTGACCCAGGGATCCGATGAATTCTGTTGTCCGGGCCATAAACTAAAGGAGCCATCTTGTAAAGAAAATTTATTTAAAGAGGCTATCGCCCCTTCAATGTTTGATTTAATTTCTTTTATTTTCTGGGCTTCCAGATCGATAAATTGTCCCAGATACAATTGAGGAAAAGCGGAGGAAATCATTTGTTCAGCACAACCATAAGGATATTGGATCAAATAATCCAGGTGTTTCACTAGTTGTACCGGTTGAAAAACAGAAACCTCCACCTGACTGGAGAGTAAACCCTTGGCTAAAGGAGATTTGATTGAGATCGTTTTAGATTGTCCGGCTTGTATTAATTCATTCCTTGTTTCGGTCCGGATGGGGTTGGGGTTTCTGATTTCAATTTCGATTTCTTGCCGGGCTGATTCACCATTTGCCTTACCTTCCAATTGAATAATTGATTTCCCCGTCTGGTCACCGGTGGTAAATTCAAAATACTCCAGGGATTCACCATTGCCGGATATATTTATTGTTTTGGTCTGGGTACCCCAGCGGATAAGTTTATTTTTATCATTTACACTTAACTCCACCCGTCGAATTTTATCGTCTGTAATAAAAATATTTACCGGCAGACTGACTTTTTCACCGACGCTCAGGACCCGGGGTAAAGTAGGCAATATCATTAATGGACTTTTGACAGGCATCGTTTTATCTGTTTGTCCATAGGCCCCTTTCCCGGCGGCTGCCACCATTATCCGAACAGAACCAACGTAATTTCGAATAGTGATTTCATGTTTTCGTTTTTCGCCTTTTTTTAATTCAAAGGGGCCCAGATGGATCACCGGGGATTTAAACCGGCTCACCACTTTATCTTCGTCGAGCAGATTAAGTCCCTCATCTCCGCCAATACTCAGGATACTTTCAATTTTTCCACCATAAGCTCCCAGCACCTGATCGTAAATATCCCAGGTTTTGACTCCCAGGGCTTCTTTGGCGAAAAAATGTTTGTGTGGATCCGGGGTTTTAAAATTGGTTAAATCAAGCAAACCTTCGTCGACAATATTGATTGTATAGGCCATCGGTTTACCGTCATGTTCAAAAATTTCAATAGTTGCGGGTTTATCAGGCCTAAACTCGACCGCGGATTTGATCACCGGGTTCAATTTAGTGTCAGGATGATCAAACAAAAGGGGTAGTATTCCGTACAACCTCATCGGCAGATCATTGGCCGCATTGCCATGGGGCTGCAACAAGGTCACGTGGATATAAACAGCCGGTGACATTTCGGGACGCGAATTGAATTTAAACACGTAAGGGCTCTTATCGATATTGACCCAATGCGATTCCAGTACCCGGGTTCCATTTTCTATGCTCACCAACATTTTGGAAGAAACAGGCGCCGGAATGCTAACCTCCACGGTCTCGTCAGCAAGGTATCTTTCTTTGTTTGATTGTAGCCGAAGCAAGGTGGCCATATTAAAGTTATTACGCTCATCTTCCGGCCAACCGGCATAGGCAAAATCCCCCGAACAATGCCCCGATACCACATCACACACCCTGATTAAATACCTGCCCCAATGGTTAACTGTCGGGCTCCATGCTGCCAATCCATTATTGTCCGTCGTGACCACCGTCTTTTGGACTGCCTTGACATGATCACTGCTATTGTACCCTGCATACCCTCCGCCATAATCTTCCCACCACCAACGCCAATCCAGCTCATATACTCCAATGCTCAGTTTTCTGTTGCGTTGATAATTTCCTTTAGGGTCGATGGAGACAAATTGGATGGAGGTCGGTTTATTTATATTCAGCGTCTTATATCCCCAGGGATCGGATGGGAGTTTGATCCCTGCATACTGCAAATAAGGATGAAAAACAGCACTATGGTTGAACGTGCTGAAATCCCCACCGGGTTCGGATACATCGATCTTAAAATTAAGGTTCATTTTACCGGCTGGTTTAAAATCTTTTGAAATCTTCAGGGGCACCATTGCCTTTCCTTCAGGGTCCAGGTTGCCATCAAACAAAGTGAGTACAGGTTGTTCCTGACCTGAGCGGGCAGGATCTTGAAATATAAATTCTTTATATGCCTGCCACCCACTACTGGCAGGCCGCCACTGTCCTGTAACTAAAGCATGCAGACCACTGGTTTTGATGCCTGTAAGCCAGGATGCTTCAAGTAAGGCTTCATGTTGTGAAGGCTGAATCTCTTCACCCAATTCAAAGTGGATTTTTAACCGGTTTGGTTTGATGGCTTCGATCTTCAGGGTTTTACTGAATTCGGCACCTCCGGCTTTTATCACAGCCCTCCAATTGCCTGTAATGGCATCTGATGAAGTTTTTATAGGGAAAGAATAGATGCCTTGAATGGGTTGGCTGTTTAATTTTTGTAATACCCGCTTATTTTGTGCATCAAACAATTGCAAATGGACGGGGTATTGGGCTGGAAGTTCTGAGGTGAGATTGTTCAAAATAAAATTAAGGTGTATACTGTCTCCGGGTCTCCATACCCCTCGTTCAGCATAGATAAACCCCTTGATTCCTTTTTTAACCTGCTCACCATCTACCTCGAAAGCACTGGTCGAAAGATTGTATCCGTCAGCCATTCTGAGATAACCTTTTTGTCCCTGGTTGCTGACGACCAGGGCATAAGCAGGCTCACTTAATAGCTGGTTGACCAGTCCGGATTGATCCACTGTGAGTTGGGCAATTTTTTGCAGGGTAAAATTGTACACATCGATCCGGGCTCCCGGAATGGGATCAGCGGTCCTGAGATCGGTGATAGCTGCGAAAAGATTTTTGTCCGATTTTTTAGCTACTATACCCAGATTGGAAATAAGAATATTTTTTGAAATGAAGTGGTCGTTATTATAATAAGCGGGTTTACAGGGATCATCGCGGTCTTCCCATAGGTAATTTTCATAATAACCTGCTGGTCCGTAATAATTGTCTTCATAAAAACTAACTAGTTCTTCTGAATAATTAAAATCCTCCTCTTCTTCATATCCGGATAAACAGGTCAGCCGGGTGTATGATGGTTTAAACCCGATGCGGACCTGATAAATCGCATTTGGATCCACCTCCACCAGGGGTTTAAGATCAATAGCATAGTGGGACCAATGTGAAGCATCTGCACGTGGGTTGACCATGGCAAGATCAATTTTTGATTGATGGATCAGTTTACCAACCCTGTCCAATTCATTTTCTTCATCCAACTGATTGATTTGTAAAAATTGAAGGATATTCTGGTCAAAGATTTTAAATATCTCAATATCTAGCGCTTTTAAGCCCACCGCTTCAAAGGGAAGTATCAATTCATCACTCTGCGGGATTATTGTGCCTTTGCCTGTAAATTTTACAGCCGGATCGAGATTGGCAATGTGCACGGTCCACTCTGTACTTTCCGTTATTTTTTTATTATCCACAGATTGCACCCCGGGAGCTACCGTCAGGACGATATCACCGTTGACTTCATGGCCAAAATAGATCATAACTTTATTGGCATCGATCACGGTCCTTAATCGGGCCGGATTTGATTTAATAAATACTAAGCCTGCCAGGTTTTGATTATTCTTTAAAACATCGGAGAATGAAGCCACCACATGCGGCTCGGGATTGGGATCAAATTGGACATCGACCAGGATAAACTCATCTGGCCCCGGAATTTTTGTCGTGTGAGATCCGGATTGTTTAATCTGAAGGGGCTGTCCGTCCCAGTTCACATGAACTTCTGCATCTTTGGTCCTGGGTATATTTTTAATCGTATAAAGGCTGGTCAGATTTTCGGGTTGATGTTGCCAACGGATAGTCAGGGCTTGGTTGTTTATCTCCGCTGTTAGTAATTTTTCAACATCAGCAGTCTCCATAAAATCAGCCAGTTGGACTTCTCCTGTCAAATCATATAGATTGACTTCTGAAGGATTCACGATCAAAGTGGGCCTGGCTACTGAAAAATTGTTTTCCCGGGTATTAATCTGGTAACTCAGGGTTGGAAACTCCTGTCCCCCCATAGGATTTATAGATTTAAGGTCTACCTGTATATCATATTGGGTGCCGGATTCAAAGCGACCCTCCGGTTTAAAAACCAGCGTATTTTTTGCTTCCCAGTATAATTTGCCCGGTACACTGGGCTTAATAAGGATTAGTTTTTCCGGCAACGCTTTTCCCAGATCACTTTCCGTTGCCACATCTTCTATAAATACAAAGCGGAGTGCAGCCCGGGTGGAAATGATGCCCTGGGTATAGGAGCGCAGGACCTTACCTGCCAAAGCGGCATTGACTGCTGGTGGTATGGAGGGTTTACACTGAATTAGAAAGGCAAGGAGGATAAGGCTGATCATGCCATTGAACTTATTCATCGTATGGGTATTGGTTTAATTGTCCTGTAAAGCTAAATGGAATCGGAGGCAAATAAATGGTTTGACCGGCTTTATTTATATTTATCCACCTGAATTTAAAAAGCTTCTTAAGGGTTAAAACCTTTTTTTCAACAAAATAATTTAATAAGCTTTTAACTTTTTGAAAAAGACATCAGACCGCGATTTTGTCTTGGTGAGTTCAATTTTGGTATTATCTTTGCCGGACATAAAACAGATGAAATACAGGTCATTAAATACCAGCCATTTATACAACCCTGCACGGGTGTGTTGTTGCTGTTGTTGTTGCGTTTGAATGCGACCGCCTTATTTCAATCTTTAATTTTTCATCCCAAATAATTATAAGCCGGTATAAAAAAGCCTTAATTGGTAATTTAAATTTTATAATCAATAACAATGTCCGTTTCTCAAAAACTCATCGACGAATTAATGGCTATCCTCGCTACCACGCCGGATGTCAAATCGTCGCTGCAACAGATTTGTGAAGCATACCGGGGAGGAGCGGTTTTTTCTACCAGTTTTAGTGAAGAGGATCAGGTGATTTTGCATTTTCTAAGTAAGATCACGATGCCCCCTGCCATTTTTACCCTGGATACCGGAAGGCTTTTTCCGGAAACTTATTCGACCTGGTCCAGGACCCTGGAAAAATATCCGTTGACCATACAATCCTATCACCCGGACCATGCCGCTTTGCAGGAATTTATTGAAGCCAAGGGACCTAATAGTTTTTATGAATCGGTTGAAAACCGCAAAGCCTGCTGCCATATCCGAAAGGTAGAGCCCTTAAAAAGAGCGTTAAAGGGAAAATCCTTATGGATCACCGGGATACGCGCAGAACATTCACCTGACCGCCAGGACATGACCCCGGTAGAATGGGACCCTGCCAATCAAATTATCAAATATCACCCGCTGTTGTATTGGGATCATGCCAGGGTAAAAGCTTGTATTAATGAAAACGATATCCCCTACAATCCTATGCACGATAAAGGATTCGTATCCATAGGTTGTGCACCCTGCACCCGGGCTATCCAACCCGGTGAAGATTTCCGTGCAGGACGATGGTGGTGGGAATCCAATAAATCAAAAGAATGCGGACTCCATGTCCATCAAACGATAGAAAAAACAGATCAAACGGTATGAGTAATTATCACATCGACCATCTTAAGGAATTAGAAACGGAGAGTATCTATATCATGAGGGAGACTGCTGCCCAGTTTGAAAGGCCTGCATTGTTATTCAGTGGAGGTAAAGACTCCATCACCCTGGTGTACCTTGCCTTGAAAGCCTTTAGCCCCGCCCCTATCCCTTTTCCGCTGGTGCATATAGATACCGGGCACAATTTTCAGGAAGCCCTGGATTACCGGGATTTCCTGGCAAATAAAACCAAATCGACACTTATCGTACGCAAAGTAGAAGATACCATTAAAAGTAAAAACCTCACCGAACCTAAAGGCAAGTTTGCCAGCCGCAACTGGCTGCAGACCCACACCTTGCTGGATACCATTGAGGAATTTAAGTTTGATGCCTGTATAGGAGGAGCACGGCGCGATGAAGAAAAAGCCCGCGCCAAAGAAAGGATCTTTTCCGTGCGCGATGAATTTGGACAATGGAACCCTAAACTTCAGCGGCCTGAACTCTGGAACATATTCAATGGCCGCATCCACAAAGGAGAAAACGTCAGGGTATTCCCAATCAGTAATTGGACGGAAATAGATGTATGGAATTATATCCGCCAGGAAAATATTCCCTTGCCCAGTATCTATTTTTCCCATCAACGGGAAGTCATTTCCCACGAAGGTCAGCTCATCGCCGTTTCTCCATTCATCACACTGGAGGATTCTGATATCCGGCATTTTAAAAAAGTCAGGTACCGCACGGTGGGTGATATGACCTGCACCGCTGCAGTCGAGTCGCAGGCTTCAACATTGAATGAGGTCATAGATGAAATCCTGGCCAGCAAAATATCAGAACGGGGAGAAACCCGGATTGATGATAAACAAACCGAAGCCGCCATGGAAGACCGGAAAATCAATGGATATTTTTAAAATTTTCAAAGCACCTGAATTGATATGGAATTACTTCGATTGATTACGGCAGGCAGTGTGGACGATGGCAAGAGCACCCTCATCGGAAGACTATTGTATGATAGCAAAAACATATGGATAGATCAGATTGAACAACTGGAAAAGATTTCAAAGACCCGTAAAGCAACCCAGATCGACCTCGCCTTGCTAACCGATGGATTGCGTGCTGAAAGGGAACAAGGAATTACTATAGACGTGGCTTACCGTTATTTTTCAAGTCCGTTGAGAAAATTTATTATAGCCGACGCTCCCGGCCATATCCAGTACACCCGTAATATGGTGACCGGCGCTTCCAATTCAGAATTGATGATCCTGCTCATTGATGCCCGTCAGGGAGTCATTGAACAAACAAGAAGGCATTCTATCATTGCGGCTTTACTTCACATCCCATATGTCATTGTCACCATCAATAAAATGGACCTGGTCGATTATTCACAAGCCCGCTATGATCAAATAGTCTCGGATTACCGTCAGATTGCCGGTAAACTGGGATTAACCAATGTCCACTATATTCCCATATCTGCCCTCGCAGGAGACAATGTAGTGCACCCATCAGAAAAAATGAGTTGGTATTCCGGAACGGCTTTGCTCCCATTATTGGAAACCATTGAATTAAACAAAGCAGATCAGATTTCCGAAGCCAGGTTCCAGGTACAATACGTGATACGTCCACAAACAGAAGCGTTACATGATTACAGAGGTTATGCCGGCCAGGTCATCGGCAACTCCCTAACAACAGGTGATCGGGTCACTGTACTTCCCATGGCCCTGGAATCGACCATTTCTTTAATTGAACATCACGGCAAGCCCGTGCCTTCGATTGAACCGGGTAACCCTGCCGTAATTCATCTTGCTGATGACATCGATATAAGCCGTGGTGATCTCATTGTAAAATCAGGAGAATTGCCCCAGGTAACTAAACAACATGAAGCCGTCATCTGTTGGTTTGACGAAAAACCCTTGCTGGCAGGCAATAAATACTTGTTACAACATCATAGCCGGTTAGTAAAAGCAGCCATCAAAGAAATTGTCTACCGCCTTGATGTCAATTCCCTTGAAAAAGAAACGGAAATCAACAAGCTGGAACTTAACCAGGTGGCGTTTATCCGGTTGAATACCGCTTCACCATTAGCTTACGATTCGTATGAAAAATCGAAAAATATGGGCAGTGCCATTCTGATTGATGAAACCAGTAATCGTACGGTGGCAGCTCTGTTGTTTACACATCCAATAGTGGAACAAATTAATATTTAAAAAATTGACCCACCACCAATTCCATATTATCCTGGCAGGAGCAGGACCCGGAGACCCTGATCTGGTGACTGTAAAATTGGTCAATGCTTTGAAGGAAGCTGAAATCATCCTTATCGACCGGCTCGTGAATCCGGAAATCATATCCAGATATGCCAACCCAGAAGCTGTGATTATCCCGGTGGGTAAACAAGGATATCATCGCGACTCCATATCACAAGAGGAGATCAATAAATTACTGGTCGAATCTGCACGTACCGGAAAAAAAACCCTGAGGCTTAAAGGGGGTGATGTAGCCATTTACAGTAATGTATTGTCGGAAATCGATACGCTTAAAAAAAACCAGATCAGTTTTGAGATCATCCCCGGTATCACTGCTGCTTCCGGGGCAGCTGCCAGTTTAAATATTCCTCTGACAGCCCGGGACCTGGCATCCGGAGTTCAGTTTCATACCCTTTCATCCGGCAATAAAATCCCTGACTCCAGTCTTCAGCATTGGGCGGATTCGCAGGATACGCTTGTTTTTTATATGTCGATTGCTCCATTAAAAGAACTTTTAACAGGATTATTAAAATATAAGGCAGATCCACGGTTGCCACTGGTCGTGATCGAAGAAGCCACTACACCTGCCCAGAAGGTTTCTTTATTTAATCTTCAAACCCTTTTAGCTGTCGCTGACCATATAAAATTTAATACCCCTGCGCTGGTCATCATCGGCCGCATCCTGGAATCGTTGGATTTGCCAAATTTACCTAACGGGCAAGGAGCTGCTTCCATATTTGACAGCCTTATTACACCATCCATTAATACTGAATTACATGTTATCTGAAGGAAGGTTACGTGCCTTGAATGATTTTATCGAAAAAACTTCCAAAGAGGAATTAATCTGGATCAATGGTTATATCGCCGGATTAATATCTTCTTCCGGACTGAAGACCAGCGAAGCTGCTACATCCCAAAAGAAGTTTACCATACTCTATGGAACGGATACCGGTAACTCAAAAAAATTAGCCCTCGAATTTACAGCTGCTGCAAAGAAACAAGGAGCAAAAGTAAAAATGGCAGGAATGGATACCTACAGAACCGAAGACCTCAAACAGGAAAAATTTCTTTGCATCATACTCAGCACCCACGGCGATGGAGACCCGCCACCTTCGGCCAAAAAGTTTTACGATTACCTGATGGATACTTCAACGTGGTATCCAGAGCTGGAATTTGCTGTCCTGGCGCTTGGCGACACGTCTTATCCCTATTATTGTAAGGCCGGAGATGATGTTCATCAACGATTTGTTGCATTGGGAGCAAACGCTGTATTTCCGGTTCAAAAATGCGATGTCGATTATCAGGACGATGCCAATGCCTGGTATCAAACCTATTTAAATTCATTCCCCGTAGAGGCTCCAAAAGAAGCCCTGGTTCCCGCAAAAAAAGTATCCCACGGCAAAAAGTGGTACACCGGTATCATCCAAGGCAATACCAACCTCAACGGACATACTTCCAATAAAGAGACCCATCATATTGAAATCCGGACCCTCGAACCGATACTCTATGAACCGGGTGATTCGTTGGGGATGATCCCAAAAAATAAAAAATCAACGGTAGACCGTATCCTGCAGATGGTCCATATTGACCCAATGCTCAGTGTGCCTTACAAAGGCGGAGGCCATACCTTGCTTCATTTATTGACCAATGTTTTAAACATAAGTTTTTTAAAAGAATCTCAGGTCCAGAAATATGCTGATCTCCATGAACACGAAATCCCCAAAATAAGAATGGACCTGATCGATCTGGTCCGATTGTACCCTGTGCTGCATGCAAATTTATTTATTGAATTTATTACGCACCTTAACGAACAAACACCGCGGTTGTATTCGATTTGTTCCTCACCCCGGGTAAGAGAATTTGAAATGCATATCCTGGTGAGTAAGAATACGTTTACTGCCATGAATGAAGTTAAATACGGGCTGGCCAGTGATCAGTTGAGTGGATTTGAAGAATCATCCAGCATCGATTTTTACATCCACAAAAACAAATCCTTCCGATTACCCTCTCCGGAGACGGACATTATCATGATCGGCCCCGGCACTGGAATCGCACCCATGCGGTCGTTTTTAGAAGATCGCGATGCTATCGGGGCGGAGGGGAAAAATTGGCTCCTATTCGGCGAACAACATTTTACGTCTGACTTTTTCTATCAAACGGAAATACAACAATATGCCAGTACCGGAAGCCTCAGCCGGGTGGACCTGGCCTGGTCCAGAGACCAGAAGGAAAAATATTATGTCCAGCATCGTATGCTGGAAAAAGGCAAGGAATTGTATGAATGGATACAACGGGGAGCCCATGTGTATATCAGTGGTACCCGGTCCCCGATGAGTGAAGATGTGGAAAAAGCATGGATCGATATATTTTATACCCACGGTGGAAAAAGCGCCCCTGAGTCGGAAGATTTCCTCAATGAACTAAAAGAATCCGGCCAATACAAAGCTGATGTATATTAACCCCCATAAAAATTAAGTAAATCATGAGCAATCAAAAATCCGGAGAACCCAACCTAACCTCGGTTGAAAAAATAAAAATGAAGAGCGATGGCCTCCGGGGTTCATTGACTGACAGCCTCAAGGATGAATTAACCGGGGCACTGCGGGAAGATGATCAATCCCTGATCAAACATCACGGTATGTATCAGCAGGATGACCGCGATCTCCGGGAAGAAAGGGCTCAGAAAAAACTAGAGTGGCTTTATTCCTATATGATCCGTCTGAGGTTACCGGGTGGATTTTTAAGCCCGGCGCAATGGATAGCCTTGCATCATATTGCCGGAGAGCACAGCACAGGTGTGATTAAAATCACCACGCGCCAAACGATACAATTGCACGGTATCCTCAAATCCCACCTTAAACCTACCCTTAAGGCTTTTGCCATTCAACGACTGGATAGTATCGCAGCCTGCGGTGATGTCAACAGAAATGTTATCTGCAGTGCCCACCCCAAACAAAGCAGGGTCCATGAAGAAGTATTTCAATATGCCGATAAGATCAGTACCCTGGCACTGCCTAAAACCAATGCATATTATGAGATTTGGTTAGACCGCGAAAGCCTGACCAGTAAAGAAGAAGAGAAGGACCCGCTTTATCAGGACCGGTACCTGCCCAGGAAATTTAAAATAGCCATTGCCATTCCACCGAATAATGATGTAGATGTTTATGCCAATGACATCGGATTGATCGCAGTTATTGAAAACGACAAACTGCTGGGTTTCAATTTAGCTATCGGAGGAGGTTTAGGCGCTACCCATGGAAATAAGGATACCTATCCGAGGCTGGCCACGGTGATTGGATTTCTGGATACGGAAGAAAAAATACTAAAAGCCATTTATGAAGTGATGACGGTACAACGGGATTATGGAAACCGCAGTGACCGCAAACAGGCCCGATTAAAATATACCATTGACAAAATGGGTATAGACCAGTTTAAATCCCAGGTGGAAGAACGCTGCGGCTTTAAATTCGAACCCGCGCGTGATTTTCAATTTGAGGAACGGACAGATTATTTTGGATGGCATCAAAACCATGAGGGCAAATGGTATTATACGGTATTCGTAGAAAATGGCAGGGTTGCAGATGAAAAAAGATCAATCAAAACCGCTTTGTATGAAATTGCCAAAACCGGTAAGGCCAATTTTAGATTTACAGCAAATCAAAAAGTAATCCTCAGCGATATCGAACCGGGTGACAAAGAAGCAGTAAACCAAATCCTGCTGGACTATGACCTGATCGAACACACCGAAGACGCCAGTCCAATCCGCAGGAATGCGGTAGCTTGTGTCGCTATGAATACCTGCCCGCTTGCATTAGCTGAAGGGCAACGGTATCTGCCAGCTCTGATCGGAAAAATTGAACCCTTGCTTAAAAAATATAAACTCCTGCAAGACCCTATTTCTATCCGGATGACCGGTTGTCCCAATGGATGCGGACGTCCTTACCTGGCAGAAATCGGTCTGGTCGGTACATCCTACGGACATTATAATCTGCATCTTGGAGGAGATCGTCTTGGCCTCAGGCTCAACGAAAAAATGTATGAAAATGTAAATGAAGAAACCATCCTCAACATATTAGACCCATTGTTAAAAAAATATGCAGGTTCGAAAAAGAAATATAAATCATTCGGAGACTTTATCCACCTTAACCCGGCCCTGACCCCAACCTAAGCAATTAACAGTGACTGATCCATTTGATAACACGGCTTATCCCTCCCCTTTCGATTATCATTCCTGGGTGGAGAATAAATTGACCGAACTCAAACACGATGGATCCTACCGTTATTTTCTTGCACTTGAAAAATCGGCAATTGATTTTCCGGTATTCCATTTTATAAATCAAAAGGGACAGTCTGTTCAAGCGGTCAATTGGTGTGGCAATGATTACCTGGCCATGAGTACTTCACCTCAAGTCGTGGAAATGCTCCGGTCAACCGTAAAAATATCCGGTGCTGGCAGTGGTGGCACCCGAAATATAGCAGGCACGACCATTCATCACCTCGGTCTCGAAAATGAACTGGCTGACTGGCACAAAAAAGAAGCAGCCCTGCTGTTTAACAGCGCCTACCAGGCCAATCAAACAGCGATGGCTACTATCGGCAGGCAATTGCCCGAGTTGATATTTATTTCAGATGAAGAAAACCATGCATCCCTGATTGAAGGCATGCGGGCAGTACCCAATAAAAAAATACGATTCAGGCATAATGATCTGGCTCATCTGGAAGAGATCCTGACTTCTATACCAGTTGACCAACCCAAATTGATTGTTTTCGAAAGTGTGTATTCCATTTCTGGCACCCTTGCCCCTATTGTTGAAATACTGGGTTTAGCTAAAAAATACCATGCCTTAACGTATATCGATGAAGTCCATGCTGTTGGCCTTTATGGTGAAGAGGGGGCTGGTTTAATTGAACACTGCAAACTAGAGTCAGAAGTTGATATTATTAATGGGACTTTGTCTAAGGCTATAGGGGTGTTCGGAGGATATCTGGCTGGTTCAAAATGCTGGATGGATTTTTTCCGGAGTTACGGGCCGGGGTTTATTTTTACCACCTCATTACCTCCTGGTATTTGTGCAGCAGCCAAAGCCAGCATACAATTCATCAGATCGAACCGGAACTTAAGAATTCAATTTTTTAATCAGGTCAAACATCTTCGTACAGCCTTAGATGCCCGCGGAATTGGTTATTCAGGCCAATCAAGCCATATTACCCATGTCCTTATCGGATCTGAAACAAAATGTAAGCGGATCACCGATCAATTATTGGAAGAGCACGGTATTTATATTCAGCCGGTCAATTTTCCTACTGTTCCTTATGGTCGGGCTTGTTTAAGAATTACCATCACCCCAAAACATACCAAAGACCAGATCGATTCACTGGTGATGGCATTGAACAAGGTAATGAATACCCGGATGATTCTGACGGGAAGGGGTTCAAAGTTATCCAGGATCCAGATGGATATCGTTAAAAACAAAATTGAAGCCGTTGACCCGTTAACAGAAATTCAAATAAATTACAAAGAAAGCCTGGGCGACCAGTTGAAGGATATCCCCCTGCACACCCAGGATGGTACAGATTTTTTTACTCAATCCATTGCCGGCGAACTGGACCGCGGCCAAGCAGACCTGGCTGTCCATTCATTAAAAGATATGAGCGGAGCACATTTTTTTGGAAACCATAGGTTTGCCGTAGTTGACCGGGATAATACCAGGGATCTGGCGATATTCAACCAGAATATAATCAAACGATTACAAGAAGGCAAGCCCATAAGGATAGGAACCTGTTCGTTCCGCCGGGAAACCATGGCTACTGAATTTTTATCCAAGGCCCTGCCTTATTTTGGTAAAACAAAACAACTCATTACTTCGAACATCAGGGGTAATGTAGATACCCGGCTAAAAAAACTGGACCAGGGTGAATATGATGGCATTCTCCTGGCTGTTGCAGGAGTCAATCGATTATTGAATGAAGAGGCCACGCGACAGGAGATTACCAGCTTATTGAGCAATAAAAAAATCATGGTACTGCCCCTCATCGATTGTGTGCCAGCCCCCTGTCAGGGCGCAATCGTCGTTGAAGCCTGTGCAGATAATTTAAAAGCTTGCACGCTGCTAAAGAAAATAAACAATGCTGAATTATTGGAAGATTGTGAACAGGAGAAAAAAATTGCCTTGAACTATGGAGCTGGTTGTATCCAGCATTTTGGGGTCACCACCATCAAAGCAGGAAAAGAGAAATGGCAATACGCCAGTGGAATTGATCAGCATGGCCGCAGTTTTGAAGATTGGTATGGCATACAATTACCTGAATTTAATTCCGCTCCGGATACCATTATCGGTTCAGATGAGCTTGGTTTTAAACCATTTCGCACCTATACAGCATCCGCCTCCTCCCTGCCTTTTTCTAAATCTTATTTTATTGCCCATAGCGCAGTGATGGAAAATGCATTGGATACAAACCGATACCAGAATTCCAGAATTTGGACGGCCGGGACTAGTAGTTGGTTCAAATTAGCCGAGCTGGGAGTTTGGGTTGAAGGATGTGCCGATTCTATGGGACTTAACTCTATACTTCCTTTATGGAGTAGCCGATTGATCAACTTAAAACAGGAAGAGGTGATGATCCTCACCAATGTCCCGTCCGCGCAACGATGGACCAATTCAGGTTGGACGGCTAAGGGGACTTATGAAATACGATACGAATCAAGCCTTATTGATAAATACAAACTTCAATCCGCCAAACTGGTATTCTGGCATTGTTATGCTCACCTGGATACGGTAAAAGAAATCATACCTGCCGGACTTTTGCATGCCTGTTTGCCTGGGCGCACAGGGGACTTGCTGAAACAACAAGGGATAGAGCCTGTCCTTTTTCCCACCGTAACTGCTTTTAAACAATGGAAAAAGAAATATTCCCTCTCACACATCGCCGCCTGAGATCAGGTCGTCTGATTCGGGAATTGGTAAATCCATTGCGGATAAGCCATAAATCATTTATTCAACCTTTATTTGTTGAACAAGGCTTGCCCCAACCCAGGGAAATCACCGGTATGAATGGAATAGTCGTAGAGACTACCCATACTATTTTAGAAAACATAGAACATAACCTGAAACAGGGAATAAATAAGTTTTTACTGTTTCCGGTACCGTCTAAAAAATCCAGGCATTCCTTTGACTTTAGTTTTGCTGCTGACCTGGTTTTTAGTTTAAAACAGAAGTATAAAAATGAAATCTGGTTGGCAACCGATGTTTGTTTGTGCAGTTATACTGAAAGCGGACATTGCGGCATATTAAATTTAACAGGAGATGCCGTCCTCAATCAGGATTCAGTAGAGGAACTCAGCCGGTATGCTCTCCAACTCGCCCAGGCCGGGGCGGATTGTGTAGCCCCCAGTGATATGATGGATGGCCGGGTAAGGGCGATCAGAAATAGACTTAACCAAAACGCCCTGGAAGCTACCACCATTATGAGTTATTCGGCAAAATTCAGCTCCCAATGGTATGGTCCATTCCGGGATGCATGCCATTCCACACCAAATTCAATAGTACTGAAAGACCGCAAATCGTATCAATTGTCTGCTATAGGTTCGTCCGATGCCATATCCTGTGCAAAACGTGACGAGGAAGAAGGGGCGGATATCCTGATGGTCAAGCCTGCTTCAAACAATACCGATATTATACAATCAATTAAACAAATCTCTAACAAACCTCTGGCAGTCTATCATGTGAGCGGTGAATACGCGGCTATTGAACTAATGGCAGGACAGGGCCTGGTGGACCGCGCTAAAGCCCACCTGGAACTATGGTCCGCCCTTGATCGTTCCGGGGCAGACATTATTATATCCTATGCAGCGACCCAATCCAAAACCTGGATTGAAAATTTTGAATATTGATGCGATTGGAAATCAGATTTTGTTTATTGTTATGCTGTCTGATTGGCGGAATATCCCGGAATTATGCACAATTGGCGCCGGATTCAGACTGGTTGGGATTAACCGTACCCATAGACCTGGGGAGCAAGTGGCAATTAAGCCCGGAAATTGGTTATCGTACCTACACACCCACTTATATTCGATTTCAAAATTTATTGCGCTTTACCATTCGTCACCGGTTTAATGAATTGAATAACCTGGCTTCCGGTTTGGCTTTTTTTACCACCAAATTATCCCTGGATGAACAGGAAAAGTCTTATGGAAAGGAATTCAGATTGTTTCAGGAAGGAAACCATACCATTCCGATCACGCATAAATTTAATTTTAATCAACGCCTTCGCTTTGAACAGCGGTTTTACCAGGCTACTCCACAATACACGGCTTACCATGGTCTTCGATTAAGATTGCTCCTGAATGGTCAATATCGTTTCCACCCTAAATGGTTTCTAAACCTCTCCTCCGAATACATGGAGTCTTTCGAAAAACAAACATTAAAAATGGATCAATGGAGAATGATATCTTTTTTAAGTTTTTTACCCATCGACGGGCTACAACTGAATTTTGGATATACCTACATTATCCGTCCGGCATACCGGCAAAACGTATTTATTTTAACCTTCTTTAAATCATTTGGGGTCAATGAATCCAGACAACACAGCTCATAAGAATGTTTTGTTTCCCGTTTTTCTGAAACTGGAAAATCTAAACACCTTATTGGTGGGTGGTGGCAACGTAGCCCTGGAAAAGCTGCATGCTTTATTAAACAATTCTCCACATGCACAGATTACAATCGTCGCACCACGAATTAAGGAAGAAATTTTAGAATTAATTGCCCGGCATCCAGCTTGTAAGGTATTCAAAAGGGATTTTGAACTTAATGACCTGGACGGAAAAGACCTGGCGATTCTGGCTACTGACGACCCCTTGCTCCATGCCGAGATTAAACCGGTGGCAAATTCGAAAAACATTTTAGTCAATACAGCCGATACCCCTGAACTCTGCGATTTTTATTTGTCCAGTATTGTACAAAAAGGCCATCTCAAAGTAGCCATATCCACCAACGGTATGTCCCCTACCGGAGCAAAACGAATTAAAGAAATGCTTAAGGAGGCTTTACCGGAGACCCTGAACGACACCCTGTTGAATTTGAATGAGATCCGAAAAAGTTTAAAAGGGGACTTTGAATACAAGACCAAAAAGCTCAATGAAATCACGAGCGTTTTGATCGAACAAAAAAACGATAAGGCAGCGAGGAATTGGAAAAGGATTGCCACTTATTCTCTGCTGGTATTTGCCTCTATGCTGATCGGGTATTTTTTGTTTTCAGAAATTAATCTCCGCGACCTATCCGGAAGGGGGGTCGATTGGGTCATCAGCCTGGACCAAAGTTTTTATATCATGGTACTGGCCGGATTTCTGGCCCAGTTGGTAGACGGCTCCCTTGGTATGGGGTATGGGGTGACCAGTGCCATAGTTTTATTATCCTCCGGGATCAGCCCGGCAGCGATCAGCGGAAGTATTCATACCGCGGAAATGTTTGCCAGCGGAGCATCGGGATATAGCCATTATAAATTTGGCAATGTCAATATGAAATTATTCAAAGCTCTGGTCATACCGGGCGTAATCGGGGCCATACTGGGTGCCTTACTGCTCGTATTTTTTGGCAATTCGGATTTTAAATGGCTCAGGCCAATGATGGCTACGTACACCCTCTTTTTGGGAGTCAAGTTTTTTCTAAACGCCTTCCTCCCTCCAAAACCTAAAAGGAAGTTTAAATATTACCGTACCCTCGCCGGGTTTGGTGGCTTTTTAGATTCTTTTGGAGGAGGTGGTTGGGGCCCTATTGTCACCAGTACCCTGGTCAATCGCGGTCGGACAGTAAAATATGTTATCGGTTCAGTAAGCTTGACCGAATTTTTTGTAACCATGGCCAGTGCGCTTACCTTCTTTTCCTTATTAGGATTGAGCCATTGGAAGACCATCCTTGGGTTGATCCTGGGCGGTTTGATTGCAGCCCCCATCGCTGCTATGATGGTTGGAAAATTGCCCAGAAAAACGGCATATATACTCTTGGGGATTATAGTGGTAGTCTGGAGTATCCGGATACTGTATGCTTCTTTCTGAAAGCCCCTAAGATAAAAAGGAGAATCGCCAATCACTGGCTTTTCTCCTTAAACCCAGATTTCAGATACAAGCAACTTGTAGAGTTTTCCATCTAACTTTACGCATTGCTCCTGATGCAGCTCTTGCAAAGTATCCAACCCGTAAAGTACCTAAAAAAAATTCTCAAGCCATTGAGGCCTGTATATAGGCAGTTCTGAATATTGGTTTACAAACTTCTGCTATAAAATGTTATAAATCCTTCTATCCCTTAGGGATTTACTACAGGTAAAAACACGTAAAGGTAAATGCGGCGCGCTGTGATACGCCTTGTCATACATACTGAGGCCTGTACATAGACAGTTCTGAATATTGGTTTACGCACTTGGCTAGAAAATGTAATAAAGCCTTCTATCCCGTAGGGATTTACTATAGGTAAAAACACGTAAGGGTAAATACGGCGTGCTGTAGGTACGCCCGGTCATACATAAGGGTTTAACCCCTACATAATTTGGTTTTCCAAATTATGTAGGCACAAAGTGCAATTTTTGCTGACAGCAAAAATTGGGTTAAACGATTGATCTAATCGGGGTCTATTTCGCCTTAGCATAATCCACCATCCCCTGAAAGTCAATCACTACTACCGGTTCTTTACCGATGACCCAGGCATCGTGTCCCATGGGTAATGCAGAAACATCTCCGGCTTTACAATCGAAAGTGGTTCCATCATCCATCAATATTCTTAATGTACCGCTAACGTGGTATTGATAATGAGGTGCCGCACAACTTTTGGTGCCAGAGGATTCTTTTAAAGAGGTAGACCATTTCCATCCGGGTTGAAAAGTGGCCCGACCAAGCTTGGCTCCATGGAGGGTGACTAATTCCAGTTTACCAAGTGAAAAGGTTCTGACTTCTTCGGGTTTATTGAAAGATTTGTGTTCAGCAGCTCCTGATGAAGGATGGATATGCGTGGCGGCAGTCATTAAAATGAGCAGACCTGCAAGAAGAAAAAATTTAGTTTTCATACTTAAAAAAATTATGTTTGAATGATGAATTAATACAAACAAAATTGGCCACCCGGAGCCGTCGGGAGATTGTAGAAAATTCGGAAATTATTGTAAAAATTAAAGTGTTTTCCTCAACTGCAGAGGGGACATACCGGATCGTTTTTTTACAAAATGGGAAAAATGGGATTGGTCTTCAAAATTAAGGTACTGGGAAATTTCAGCTATGGATTTTTCAGTGCTTCTTAATAATACCCTGGCTTCGAGATACAGCGTATCATGTATGATATCGAGCGGGGACCGGCCGGCGGATTTTCGGACCACATCCGATAAATGACTTGGGCTCACAAACAACTTTTGAGCATAAGCCTGCACGGATCGGAGATGCATAAAATTTTTCTCTACCAGGCGTTTAAATTGACTAGCCAATTGATCATGCCGGCTGATATTTTTATTTATTTCACGGACATGCAGCCTGTATATTTCCCGGATTCGCAGCAATAAAATCAGGGTCAGATTGACCAGTATATGATCCTTTTCCGGAGAAAACCGCTCATATTCGGTGATGATATTTTTAAAGGATTGCTGGATCAAATCACTTTCAGACAAATTGAGGGAAATGATATGTTCTCTCTCCGGTTGGAAATAAGGGAATTCTTCAGTCAACGAACGGCTCAACAAGGTCCTGATATGCTCCGTTTTGAAATGGATACAATAACCTTTACAATTTTTGATATGGTCACTGGCGTAGACGGTGTTTTCAGGAACTATAACCAGATCATGTGGCCGCAATTGAGTATGTTCCGCACCTAATTTTACATCGTGTTCTCCTTCCAAAAAAATATAAATCAGGTTGAATTGTCGTCTTAATGCAGGTATGTTGTCGCAATTTTTATGTTTATCCTCCAGGGTGCCCGGCATCACCATCATATTGATATCGTAGGGGTGGAAATCCCTGTTAATTACCCGTTCAAATTTTTCGAGGGATTCAATAGTTAGAATATGACGGGGTTTTACTGGCATCTATCGACTTTTCAAACGATTGATTTTGTCCTGGCGATCTCAAGATATTCCTGCAGACAACCCGGATTACGCATGGCACCCAGTGCTATTCCTATGCTTAAGGTGTTGTGGGTAAAGATCTTTTTCACTGCCGTTTCCATTTTTTTACCACTCAGCGTGTAAGGGATGTCCAATACCTGAATGATTTCATCCGGGACATGCCGCGGGGAACAGTGCACCCTAATGGTCGATTTTATTTCCAAAATTAATTGATTATCCAGCTTGGTTCCGGGTTTTAACTTTACAAATAAAGGCATATACGATTGGCCATTATTTTCCAAATGAATAATCAGGCTATCCTCCAACCAGGTTATCTCCTGGAGGGCTGAATATATTTCAGCAGTCCCAATCCGCACACCAAATCGATTTAAAGTAGTATCCGACCTGCCGGAGATGACTATTCCGTTATGTTCTGTAAGCCTTGCCCAATCTCCATGTCTCCAAACACCCGGAAAATGATTAAAATAAGAGTCGCGGTATTTCAAGCCTTGAGGATCATTCCAAAAATATATCGGCATACAAGGCATGGGTTTTGTGATCACCATCTCCCCTACTTGATTAAGTATTGGAATGCCTTCATCATTCCAGACCTGAAGGTCACACCCCAATGCCCTGCATTGAATTTCACCGGAAAAAACCGGCCAAAGAGGGCAACCTCCAACAAATGCAGTACACACATCGGTACCGCCACTCATTGACCATAAATAAAATGGTTGGGGCTGGTTTTGATATAACCATGCAAATGCCTCTTCACTCAGGGGGGATCCCGTACTGCTGACTGATCTTAGGTTTGGCAACAACGGTATTGCCAGGTTGGAATTCATGGATTGATGAAGGTAAGGTGCCCCACATCCGAAGTGGGTTATTTTCAAATGATCTGCCAGTTCCCAGAGCTTTTTAGCGTCAGGATAGGTAGGATGGCCATCATATAAAACCAGGGTAGCACCGGCCAACCACGCAGCATGCAGATAATTCCACATCATCCACCCCGTGGTGCTAAACCAAAAAAAAGTATCTCCCCGTTTTACATCATTATGAAAATGGACATATTTCAGGTGTTCCAGCAACATCCCCCCATGGGAATGCGTAATCGCCTTTGGTAATCCAGTGGTGCCGGATGAATATAATATCCAAAGAGGATGGTCAAAAGTCACTGGCTCGAACCTCAATGACTGAATGGAGTCAGTCCTGATAATATCTTCCCAATAACACACTTTAATCTTTCCTGCTGTCCAATCCTCATCCCGTTTTGCGTTGACGAGGACCAGCAATTCCAATTCAGGGAGGGCTTGAATGATTTCTTTTAAAGCAGCTGTTCGATCGAATGTCTTACCTCCATAGATATAATGATCCACCGCTAAAAGCACTTTAGGTTTGATCTGTTTGACGCGATCGATCACAGACGCACTGCCGAATTCAGGAGCGCAGGAAGACCAAATCAAACCGCTGGCGGCACTCGCTAAAAAAGCAATAGAAGCCTCTGGTTTGTTGGGAAGATAGGAGACCACACGATCTCCGGCTTGTAATCCGCTTTGATCAAAAACATGCTGAAGCGAGGATGCCGCATCCAAAACCTGCGACCAAACCATGGGTACTTTTTGGCCGGATTCATTGCAGGCAATCAAAGCTGGTCGATCCGGGGATTGGTTTCTTGCCAGGTGGGCCGCATAATTGAGTTGGATTCCATCAAACCACTTTACATCGGGCATTGGCGAGGCTGAATAAACTTCTTTGAATTTTCCCTGAAAATCAACATCAAAATAATCCAGGATACTGAGCCAAAATTCATCTATCCGGGTTATTGACCAATTCCAGAGTTCCTGATAATCGCTGAATTCCAGCTTATTATTCTGTTTCAGCCAATCCATATATTTAGAAAGGTTGGATTGCGATTTCCAGGCTTCCGGAGGGTTAAACATGATATTGGATTCCATGGCGGTGAATAGATGTGAAAGATATTGTATTTTGACCTTTTATGCCAAAAGTACTTGTTGCTAACCGCGGTGAAATAGCAATCAGAATTTTTAAGACGGCACGAAAAAAGGGATGGGCTTGTGTAGCCGTATACTCTGATGCCGATAGAGATAGCCTTCACCTGGAATATGCCGATGAAGCGTACTTTATCGGGCCGTCCCCGGCGACAGAAAGTTATCTGAACATACCGGCGATTCTCAAAGCAGCGAAAGAATCCAATGCAGGGTATATTCATCCGGGATATGGATTTTTAAGTGAAAAAGCTGAATTCGCTCAGGCGGTTGCCGACGCCGGCATTCAATTCATAGGCCCTACACCAGCTTCGATGCAAAAACTGGGGAGTAAAATTTCAGCCAAACAAATAGCCAAAGCATTGGGCATTCCTTTAGTCCCCGGGCATCATCTGGCCATCAAGGATCAGGAACAAGCCCTCCATATTGCGCGGGATACCGGCATACCTTTAATTATAAAAGCAGCTGCAGGCGGAGGCGGTAAGGGCATGCGCGTCGTGCACCATTTTGATGAAATCGAAGAAGCCATTGGATTGGCCAGAGCCGAAGCACTCGCTTCATTCGGCGATGACCGTTTATTTATTGAAAAATATATAGAAAATCCAAGGCATATCGAAGTTCAGATTATGGCCGACCAGCATGGCAACTGTGTTTATTTCCCTGAAAGAGAGTGTTCAATCCAGCGGCGATACCAAAAGTTGATGGAAGAATCCCCCTGCAATTTTATTACGGATCAGGTCAAACATTCCTTGTATGCCGATGCATTAAACCTGGCCAAAGCCAGTGGATACACCAATACCGGAACCGTGGAGTTTATTATTGATAGCCATGGAAATTATTATTTTTTGGAAATGAATACCCGCCTCCAGGTAGAACATACCGTGACTGAAATGCTCACCGGGCTGGATCTCGTCGATCTGCAACTGGAGGTTGCACTGGGACATGAGTTGCCCTTGAAGCAGGAAGAAATCATTGCAGCCGGACATGCCATGCAGTGGAGGATTTATGCTGAAAACCCGCAGCAAAATTTTGCCCCATCTACCGGAACCATCACCCATTACCAGGTGCCAGAACTACCGGATATCCGGATTGATTCAGGGTATATTTCAGGAAAAACAGTCAGCATCTATTATGATCCGATGATTGCCAAATTGATCAGTCGGGCACACCACAGAGCGGATTGTATAGAAAACTTAAAACAGGCCCTGGTACAATTTGAGCTCAGGGGGATTGAAACTTCCATTCCTTTTGGAATCAAACTACTTCAGCATCCTGATCTACTTGAAGGTAATTTATCCACCGGCTTTTTGGACCAGCACCTCGATGAAATATTAAATCCGGCTGATGCGATGGAAATACACCTGGCCATAGCTGCAGCCGCGTATTATCATTATCAAAATAAATCTTCAATCCTTCAACGGCCTAAATTTTAAATTTTGAATTACCATTATATCCAAGGGAAAATTGTCCCGGAAAAAGAAGCCTGGGTTTCGCCTTTTGATCTGGGCTTCCTGAGAGGTTTCGGAGTATTTGATTTTTTTAAAGTCCTCGACGGTATACCCCTGTTTATGGAGGATCATCTGGCGCGTTTTGCCAATTCATGCCGGCTTATGGGGCTTGATTTACCGGAAAGCATGGACACGATCAAGGGATTGATTGTCGAACTGATCCGCCTCAATCAAACCGAGAATGGCACCATCAAAATTGTTCTGACGGGCGGGATTTCGACAGACGGGTTTATGCCTGACGAAATTGCTTCTTTATTTATTTTAACCGGCCGTATTAATTTTTTATTGTCTGAAACCTATGATCAGCAAAAAGCGTATAAATTAAAAAGCCTGGCATACAAAAGAGAAACACCGGGCATCAAGAGTTTAAATTACCTGATCCCTATTCAACATTGGAAATCCATCATTCAGGACGGATATGATGACCTGTTGTATGTTTATCGGGATTCTGTTTCTGAAACATCCCGGGCCAACCTATTTGTGATCACGCCCGATGGTAGATTAGTCACTCCCAGTGAGGATATCCTCCCCGGGGTCACCCGCAACCACATTATTCAATTAGCTGAAAAATTTATGCCGGTCGAGATCCGTCCGGTAAGCCTTCAGGATGTATTGAATGGAACAGAAGTTTTTCTCACCTCGACCACCAAACGGCTGATGCCGGTAGTCCAGATAGATCATCACAAATTAAGATTCAGTCAACGTGAATCTATAGCCGGCCGATTGTTTGATGAGCTCCGGCTGCTGGAAAAAAATTATATGAATGATTTCAAGAGTCGTCAATGGTAGAATAAACTATCCGCCAATACCATGGCTTTAGATAATTCCAGGCGATTGATGCCAAAATCAGGAATAATTTCATCAAAATAAGTAATCATTTTTTCAGTCGGCATATTACCGGTCAGGTCATCCTTGGCCATTGGGCAACCTCCCAATCCTTTAAGCGCTCCATCAAACCGGTGACAGCCCCCTTGCCAGGCTGCATGAATTTTTTCTCTCCAACTCACTGGAGTAGTATGGAGGTGAGCTCCGAATTCAACATCCGGGTAAGGGGGAATAAGGTTGGAAAATAAATAATAGACAGAATCCGAAGTGGATACACCGATGGTATCTGAAAGCGAGATGATCCGGATACCGAGTTCCGCGAGTTCATTAACCCAATGTTGTGCGATATTTACATTCCAGGGGTCTCCGTAAGGATTACCAAACCCCATAGAAATATAGATGACCAGCTTCTTACCTTTATCTGCACACACGGCCTGAATTTCTTTGACCGTGGCCAGAGACTCATCAATCGTTGTATTGGTATTCCTTCGCTGAAAGGTCTCCGATATCGAAAATGGATAACCGATATAAGTGATTTGCTTATACAGACAGGCATCTTCTGCGCCGCGAAGGTTGGCCACTATAGCCAATAATCCGGATGTTGAATCCTTCAGGTCTAAACTTTTAATCACTTCGTGGGTATCCGCCATCTGGGGTATAGCTTTATGGGATACAAAACTGCCAAAGTCAATGGTATCAAAGCCCACTTTTAATAGCTGGTTAATGTATTCAATCTTTTTCTCCGTAGGGATAAATTCTTTCAGCCCTTGCATGGCATCCCTGGGACATTCAATGAGCTTGACCATCATTGTTGCAAAGATGGGAGAAATATCGCTTCGATGCCGCACCTTGTTTTTAATCCGTTGAATCATTTATATTTTAAAAATCCCTGTTCATTGGTTACATTCGTCAACCCAGATTTGATCCCCTATTGTTGAATAACTTATTTAAAACCAAACTTATATGGATGTTTCAACTATTAATTGGCTGGCGGTCATCGCAGCCGGGATAGCAGCTTGGGCTTTAGGTGCATTATGGTACAGCCCTGTCTTATTTGGAAAGTCCTGGCAACAGGAAACCGGACTAACTGAAGAAAGCCTTAAAAATACCAGTATGGCAAAGGTATTCGGAACCAGTGCCGTGCTGATGATTTTAATGGCATTGGGTCTGGCTATGTTTTTTCAGGGAGACGCAGAAATGAACTGGAAGACCGGTATGCAGGCGGGCCTGATCACTGGTTTATTGTTTATTGCCCCTTCCATCGGCATTAATTATTTATAGCAAAGGAAAAGCCTTAAACTTTGGGCTATTGATGCAGTTTATCAGGTATTGTTTCTTGCCTTAGCCGGTGCAATCATCGGCGCTTGGAGATGAGCTGTAAAGTTTAAGCAATAGAATAAAGTACTGTGTTTTACAATTTGTAAGTAGAGTACAGTACTTTTGCTTCCAACCTTCTGATTTTGAAATCTAAGTCTGTCCTACTGATCCTGGCATTCCTGTCGTTCCTCTTTGGTTTCCTGACCCTGGTCCTGACTTTATTGGGATTAGAATTTCCGTTATTATCCTGGATCGATGATCTGCCGGGACTGATGCCTCTGTTCCTAAAATTGGCGATGATGTTTGGGGGGATAATTTTAGCCTACCTGACCGCTACCGACTGGAAAAAACAGGATTAGATCTAGTCGGCATCCTGACTATTTTGTTTTATTAAATTTTTCACGGATCACTTGTTGGACCGAATTACCCTGGATTTTACTTTCCAGCCAGGAAATAATGTCGAGGTATAAAAAGGACCTTGCTTCGTATGGATCAGCGCGAAGTTTAATGAATCGTTCAAGTAGTTTTCTGAATTCTTTCTTCAACTCAGCGGGCCTTACCCTGGGCAGTTTGCGGATAAAACTCAATATCTCTTTCTGAACCGCATGCAGGTCATCCATTTTGGTCAAAAAACGGTAAATCGATTTCACCTGATACTCAATGAGGTAATTGTCGCCCATCTCATAATAGGCAATCAACCTTAAAATCCGGGCATAACACTGGATGTCTCCGCGAAAGTCAGGGGATTCATTGACGATAAGGTTTAAATAATCTATCGCTTTACTGTTGTCCCCGCTCCCAAAATAAAGGCAGGCAATTTTATAATAAAATAGGATCACCCGGTGAAAGTCGAGATGAAAGAGGTTGGATTTTAAAGGCACCATGATTTCCTGAACCAACGGCAGGCCTTGCTGAAAACTGCCTTCCAGGTAATGCTGATTTATACGATGGGTATAGGTATAAATAAATTCCAGGCTTTTTTCATTTTCATTTCTGGCCGGAAATTTTTCCAGCATCTGAAGCATATTGTTTAAAGCTTCCATAAACTTGTCGTGGCGCTGAAGTAAAAATAAAGCATTGAGCTGGTTGTGTTTTGCTTTCAAAAACAAAGGCCGCTCCAGGTCCGCCATCACCGGATATTGTTCGAATAGGGCCACCCATTTTTGAGAGTAACGATAATACATTTTAAAATCCAGCAACATATGATAATACCAAACATAGGATTGATACAGAAACAGTTTTTCATAAAAACCCAGGTCTTGCTCCTGGTGGTGTGGCAGATGGGCCTGAAAAAATTCCTGAACCAGGAAATGGTCTTTGGCATTCCGGATATACCCTACTTTGAGGTATAATGCATAGAGTTGCAGGGACAGGTTGGAATATTTTTGCGTCTTTTGAATTTCATTGGCAGTAGATTGCGACTCGACCGAAAGTTGTTCAGCCCGGGTAGCTATGCTTCGGGTTACATATTGGGACTCTATCAGTTTTTCAAATTCAAGGATCTCCATCAGTATACTGTGCATACTGAAAGTCTTGCACCGTTCTTTGGCTTTATCGAGGATGTCGAGAGATTGGCGATATAAACCTTTGTTATAAAGAATCCGGGCATAATCAATCCTTTCCCGGACATCGATATCCTCATTTTCACTGCGGTGGATCAATCTCAGGCTTACCAACAATTGTTTGTACAGATGGGCTTTGAGGTTGGGTAATTGTTGTTTTTTGATCTTCGGTATCAGCCGGAGTATATTCTTTTCCTCATATACCTTTTGTTTTTCCAGGTGGCTGAACAATTGCAAAAACAGCGAGTTGGTATTGGAGGGGTTTCGTTGCACAAATAGTTTAAAATGCCTCTTTTCCGGCTTTGACATGGATTTGATCAATTGAAGCAGGAAGTCCGTAGGCTGTTTGGGCATTGTAGAAAAAATGAATTTACTTGCTGGTATTCAAAGAGATATAAAAAGCATTTCTATGGTCTGTGCCGTAGGAAATCGAAAGTGCTATTTGTCGAACCATTATATTTACAATAATTTTAGCAGGAGTTGCGTCTCTACTACGATTACAAATATCTATAAATTATTCATGGCCGATAAAATACAAATATTCGATACTACGCTTCGTGACGGTGAACAAGTACCCGGCTGTAAGCTCAATACCGCTCAAAAGCTGGAGTTGGCCATAGCCCTGGAGAACCTGGGTGTGGACGTCATAGAGGCCGGATTCCCGATTTCCAGTCCCGGCGATTTTCTTAGCGTGTATAAAATATCAGAAACCATCAAGAATTCGGTGGTATGTGCCTTGTCCCGTTCAGTGGAGAAGGATATCATCACGGCAGCAGATTCGTTGAAACCGGCAAAATATCCCAGGATTCATACCGGTATCGGAACCTCTGAAATGCACATTCGTTATAAATTCAATACTACACAGGACAAAATTATCGAAAGGGCGGTTGCCGCCGTTAAGCTGGCTAAATCATTTGTGGAAGATGTTGAATTCTATGCTGAAGATGCCGGGCGAACAGATAATGAATACCTCGCTAAAGTATGTTCAGAAGTTGTGAAGGCCGGAGCCACCGTGCTCAACATTCCCGACACTACAGGTTATTGTCTACCAGATGAATACGGTGATAAGATGAAATACCTTAAGGAACATGTAAACGATATTCACAAAGCGGTGCTTTCCTCCCACTGCCACAACGATCTCGGACTTGCCACTGCCAATTCCATTGCGGCTATTCGAAACGGAGCGAGACAGATTGAATGTACGATTAATGGCTTGGGTGAGCGGGCAGGTAATACTTCCCTGGAAGAGGTCGTAATGATTATTAAACAAAGGAAGAACCTCAATTTTGAGACCCGGATTCAATCTCAATTGTTGACCGAAATGAGCCACCTGATTGCTGACCGGATGGGCATACAGGTCCAGCCCAATAAAGCAATTGTTGGGGCTAACGCTTTCGCCCATTCATCCGGAATCCACCAGGATGGAGTGATTAAACATCGTGAAAATTATGAAATTATTGATCCTCAGGAAGTAGGAGTCAATGAATCCTCCATCATATTGACCGCCCGCAGCGGCAGGGCCGCCCTGGCCTATCGTTACCGGCATCTCGACATTGAGCTCGGCAAAGATCAATTGGACATATTGTATAAAAATTTTCTGGAGATGGCTGATAACAAAAAAGAAATCAACAGCGATGACCTGCTCAAACTTTATGAAGAACATATTGCCAAAAAACAAAAAGCAATGGTTTGATCCCCATGCCGGTCACGCTGCATGGCATAACGCTGTATCCTTAAACTTTAAATATTGAATGAATAAAAAAATTACTGTTCTGCCTGGTGATGGCATTGGTCCGGAAGTCATTGCACAGGCCCTGAAAGTTATTCATGCTTTAGAAAAAAAGTTTAATTTCCAATTTGTCATCGGGCAGGAATGGATAGGAGGTGCGGCGATGCAGCAGGGGCTGGCGCCACTGCCGGAGGCTACCCTGGAGGCTTGTAAACTTTCGGATGCTGTTTTATTCGGAGCGATTGGTGACCCGAAATATGATCAGGACCCCAGCCAAAACGTTCGTCCGGAGCAAGGGTTGTTACAATTGAGAAAAGCCCTGGGACTATATGCCAATATCCGGCCAATAACCGCTTATAAGAAACTCCATGCTTTATCCCCATTAAAAGAAGAGCAGATTCAACAGGTCAATCTGATTATTTACAGGGAATTGACTGGGGGTTTATATTTTGGCAAAAAAGAAAAAGACGAAGCTGGCCAGTGGGCCAGGGATGAATGTTATTATCATCGTGATGAGATTGAAAAAGTGGCTCACCTGGCGTTTATACAGGCGCGCCTGCGTCGGAAAAAACTGACGCTGGTAGATAAAGCCAATGTGCTGGAAACCGGTAGGCTATGGCGTGCGACTGTCCAGGAATTGCAGCAGTCTACCTATCCCGATGTTGAACTTGACCTTATGTATATTGACAATGCCGCCATGCAACTGGTGCTTAATCCACGCCAGTTTGACATCATCTTGACTGAAAATATGTTTGGGGATATCCTCTCTGATGAAGCCAGCGTAATTGTAGGCACCATAGGTCTGTTACCTTCTGCGTCATTGAGTGAGACGCAGGCTTTATTTGAACCCATTCATGGATCTTATCCCCAGGCTGCCGGGAGGAACATTGCCAACCCCCTCGCCGCTATCCTCGCTACGGCAATGATGCTGGACTATTTTGATATGGATGCCGAATCCAGATTGGTCAGAGAGGCAGTAGATTTTGTCATTCAAGAAGGGTTGGGTACCATGGACATGGCTCCAAAGATTAATATTTCCTGCTCTTTAATGGGTGATTTTGTCAGTGACCTGATCCTGGCTGAGAAAGGGGAATGGCCTGTCACAAGGAAAAACCTACAAGACAAACTAGGGAATTAAATGGGAGCATGATGTCGACTTTGTATCCCAACAATGGTAATCGGGATCCGGGGAACATCCCTCAATTATCCTACTAAATCCAAAACCTAACTGTTAATCAAGCCAGGGTTTTATACTTATAATTCGGTGATAAACCTTCCAGGTCTCGCTGCGCTATTAAAGTTAACTTTATCTAAGCGACATTGATTTATATATTATTAATAAAAAATAAAATCATGGTATTAAGAATTTGGGAAACCC